>CAYROE010000001.1:0-39436 GCA_964425855.1 uncultured Desulfurococcales archaeon
ATGCAGAGAAACTCTATTCTTACCTTAGACTTTTAAGGGAGGGTGAGGACGCTGAAGAACTCTTCGAAATATAAACAAGGAGATATTGTTATCCTAGAGCTCCCGTTCACAGACTTACTCGGATCTAAACTAAGACCTGTTTTGGTAATGAATGCCGTGGACTTGGGCGACGATATAATAGTAGCTAATATAACTAGCTCCCCTGGTCTGCATAGAGTATCGATAACTCAACTAGACTTAGCCGAGGGCCGTTTAAAGAAGGGCCAAGCTATATAGATTGTTCAAGTATTTTACTATAGAGAAAAAAAATTAGTGGTAAAGGTCGTCGGCAGACTCACTGAAGATGCTCTGCTCAATGTCAAGGAGAAATTAAAAAGTATCTTTGATTTAGAGTAAAAGAACCTCTCTAACTCCAGGAGTATAACATTCTATCGGGTGACTATGTATATCTCACTGACGATATTCACCTAGGATATCAATGGCTTCTATCAGCTTAGAACACATACATATCTACGATGTGTACTTTGTATATGGTTGTGTTTTCATACGGCGGAGGCCCTCAGGCTAGTAATCCCCGCAGGTCTACAAAATTATTTTATTAATATTATTAGTTTTTAGTTCATTTTCTATGGACTCTCGGAGTCGATTTAAATGATAGAGAAATAGTATCTATAATTATAGAAATTATAGAAAAGAAGTTGTCCACCGGCATAGCAGACCTAATAAATGAGATAAGGAAAACTACTCCTAAAATCGAAAATCCTGTAAAGATTTTGGAGGAGTTGAGGAGATGATTGTAGTTGACGTCAAAGTATTTCAAGTTATAAGTCGAAGGGTATTGTTATTCTAATCCTTGGTTTTTGAATTATTAATTGTGTTCGGGTTCTGGTAGTGGACAGTTCTCTGATTCTAACATTTTTTCTAGGAGTTCTTCGATGTATTCTATTGGTGGTAGTCCTACTATTCTGTCTATTTCTTTTCCTTTGCGGACGGCTATTATTGTTGGTGTTCCCATTATTCCGAATATGTATGCTAGCTCGGGGCTATAATAGGTGTCTATTCTGATGAATGCCATTCTGTCTCCTAGTAGGCTTGCTGCTTCTTCGAAGACTGGCTCGAACATTCTACAGTATGGGCATGTGGGCGATGTAAAGAAGATTAGTGCTAATTTACATGACTTTAGTATTTTGTCTAGTTCTTCAAGGGTTGTGACTTGTAATGGTTCCTTTCTTGGTATAGTGCAACACTCTTGGAGTTTTTTCTTTTTATTTAATGTTTCTAATAGTAGTTTCTCCTTCGCTATTTCGAGTGCTTCTACTATTGAATTGTCCTGTGGCATTTCCATTCAGCACCCCCGTATCCTAGGTATCCTAGTGGTTTTCGATGCAAGTAGCTTAATATAGGGTAGTATAAACATACTTAATATTATATTACTACTTGGCGCATGTGGTTAACTGGATATAGAACAATGTGCTGGTTTGATTGCAGGATTAATATAGTGGTTTTAATCTAGGATGGATTCGTTGGGGGAAGACAGGTAGTGATGGGATTAGAGGGATTAGTCGGCTATTTACTAGGTGTTGCGGGTGATAATAGATATTTTCTGGCTCTTATAGGCGGAGGGATTTGTTTCTTGCTTACTTTTATAGGTGCTTTACCGGCTTTGCTTGGTACAATGATATCTCAGAGAATGCTTGATATTGGGCTTGGTTTCTCTGCAGGTATAATGATCGTAGCAGCATTCACGAGCCTGATACTTCCTGGGATTGAGCTGGGAGGCATTTTTAGCGTTGTCGCTGGGTTTATACTTGGCTCGGCTGCTGTAGCACTCGCTAATAAACTGCTTCCCCATGAGCATTTTGTTAAGGGTTTTGAGGGCCCTGAATTCTTAAAGAGAAGGATGAGGGCTGTCTGGCTCCTCGTCATAGCCATTATCATTCATAATTTTCCAGAAGGCCTCGCGGTGGGTAGCGGTATTGCTTATAGCCCGAGGGATGGTCTACTACTGGCTTTTGCCATAGGTTTACAGGATATGCCGGAGGGTTTTGCTGTTGCGGCCCCGCTAGTAGGTATGGGTATGTCTCGAGTCAGAGCTCTAAGCATAGCGTTTCTTAGTGGAGCAGTAGAGCTAGTCATGGCGGTTATACCAGTTGCATTAACCGACATAGCCTACAGTGTCCTTCCATACATGCTAGGGTTCGCTGGCGGCGCCATGATTTATGTTGTGAGTAGTGAGGTGATCCCGGAGACTCATAGGCATGGTCATGAAGATTGGGCAAGCTTGGGATTCGTAATAGGGTTCCTCATAATGCTTATATTAGACACTGTACTAGGCTAGGTTATCTATGATAAATGATTAAGACTTTAGATTTCTGCTATACTATACTATTAGTGGGAGTACCCATGGAGGAAGGGGATGCGGAGCAAGAGAGTCTCCTGAATCGTAACATGTGGAGAGCCGGAACACCTTACCCTTCCTCCATGGGGCCACGAGGTGTCCTGTAAATGGCACGGTTCGTAGTGGTTGGTCTCGGACGCATAGGGCTAAGAGTTCTATGGATGCTAGACCGCCTAGGCCACGAGGCCTTCGGGATAGGAAGCACGCTTGATAGTGTAGAGCAAGCACGTAGACTAGGCCTAGAAGCCTACACCGGTGATCTCTTCTCTAGTCATAAACTTCTACGGAAACACGGAGACCCAGACGTAGTTGTAGTAGCGTTACCGGGAGCAATAGGATATAGAGCTCTAGAATTCCTAATAAAGGAAGGATACAATATAGTAGACGTATCATTCTTCCCCGAGGATCCCGTCGGCCTCGTAGAAGAAATAGAGAAAAACAATAACACAGTAGTTGTCGACGCAGGCATAGCACCAGGACTCTCAAACTTCCTGGTTGGAAGAGGAGTAAAACTCTATGATTCAAAGAGGGCGATAATATATGTAGGCGGAATCAGTAGAAAACCGAATCCTCCTCTAGGACTGGCCCCGACGTGGAGCATGGAGGATCTACTAGACGAATATCTTAGACCAGCGAGACTAATACGGAACAGGAAACTTGTATCCGTTGACCCCCTAGAATCAGAGACCGGGACAATAACAGTATCCCATATCGGGACACTAGAGTATTTCCCTACAGATGGGTTAAGAACGCTCCTATTCACTTTCCCTGACATGGATGAAATGGTAGAGTATACTCTGCGATGGCCAGGACACCTGGATTTCGTTAAGAAACTCAAGTCGATAGGATTCTTGTCCGACTTCAACCTGAACGTGAATGGATGCCCTGTGAGGCCGAGATCGTGTCTAGCACGACTACTCGAACACGAGTTAAAGGGAATTGAGGATCTTGTAGTACTTGTCGTAGAAGTAGGAAATATAGAGAACGGCGTCAGATACGAGGTAATCGTTGAGCCGAAAGACGAGTGGAGTGCTATGAGTATAGCGACATCAGCGTTCCAGGTAGCTTCCGCCGTGCTCTTATCCGAGGATCGTCTACCTAAAGGACTCGTGTTCCCAGAACATATAGCGTTAAACGACGAGAACGCTCGTTATGTAATGAGATTCATAGAGCAGTGGGGAGTAGCTGTAACAGAACAATCACTTTAGATAGTCTTCAAGGCTTCTTTTGCTTCGGGACGCAATTGTTCTTGCTTCGTCTCCCCTTCCTAGGAACTCCAGTATATCCTTTACTACTGCTGGTCCGAGACCCTTGATTGATAGAAGTTTCTCAACGGGGCCCGTGGCGAGATCTGTTAAGTTCCTGAATCCCGCGTCATACAGTCTCCTAGCCCTGATCCTCCCTATACCCGGTATTACCACGAGTGGGAGGAGTTCTGGTCTCACACCATATTTTATCCGTGTTTCTAGGCTTCTGTATCTAGGCTCTAGGCCCTGTGCTTCTGGGAGAAACCTGGTAATCCGTGCTATGCTGTTCGCGATCCATTTTGCCGTCTCGACAATATTGTATAAGTCTCCTGATCCTACTCCGTATTCCTTGTAGATGTAGTCCTCGCTTTGCTCTTCTATCCATGCCTTGAGGACGAAGAATATCTTTGCCGAGCGTGATTCTTGGGGCCCGAACCAGGTAATGATATCTATTAGGTCTTCGGCCTCATCTATAATCTTGTCGAGAAGCTTTTCGGCTTCACGCCTAGAAACAGGTAGAGTCGTCATGTCAGGCATTGCAGAAATAGAGTATAATAGTATATCGTCTGAAGCCCTCCTCGCCGTACCCAGTATCTGGCGAAGTATAGGTATGCTTAACGGATCCAGATAGGTCTTTGATAATTCTATTCCAAGTGGTGTAGCCATGATTTCACATTTGTTATTACTTGTACAGGACATATCGATTAGATTCCATGACTGGAGATCTCTAAGGGATTTATCAATTAAATGGGCTAGATAGCTGATCCCTCTCTGCCTTGCATACAGGGTTTTCGAAAGATACTGTTCTAGCCGCTCTCTCGTACCGGTTCCAGTGCTGGACACTAGTCCAAGAACTAGGTGTCTTAGCCCGCTAAGTCCCTCGAGTTTGCTTGTAACAGGCTCAGGACTCGAGCTAATATAGATAGTAGAAAGCTCCTCTACACTATCATTTCTTGAAGCAATGATAATCGCCTCCCCCACATTATCGTATCCAGGTCTCCCGGCCCTGCCAGCCAACTGCTTATACTCGAATACTTGGATAGGTCTCCTTAACCCCTGCTCGTATCGATAGTATTCTTCGACTATCACCGTTCGGGCAGGCAAGTTTACGCCGGCTGCTAATGTGGGTGTCGCATGGATGACAGCTATAGCCTTTTCCCTAAAAGCCTCCTCTATTATCTGTCTCTGAGCCGAGGAGAGACCGGCGTGATGATACGCTACTCCTCTAGTCATAAGATCGGCCAGCTCCTCTATTACGCTAGTCGGACCAGTAGTCTCAAGCATTTTTCTAGCATACTTTTTTGCTAGGATATGGTCGTATCTAAGGTGTTTCCTATGTCTTGCTGTCCTTTTAGCTAGTGCAACTGTACGCCGGCGACTTTGACTAAATACTAGTACTTGGCCGCCATCCTTGACAGTACGGATAGCAGTGTCGAGATACTCTACTCCTGTGACCTTATCCACGTCCTCGACTACTCCATCATCATAGAACAAGTTGTAGTTCTTAAATATGGCTTGTCTCAGTGGTACGGGGCGCCAGTCACTTGTCAGATAGCTTGTATTGAGCCATTCAGCTATTTCTTCAACGTTTTCTACGGTAGCACTTAACGCTATAATTTGTATATCGGGTTTATCGGAGAGAATCCTGGCAATTATTGACTCAAGCGTGGTTCCCCGCTTGGGGTCTCCCACATAGTGTATCTCGTCGATTACTACTATACTTGTCCTGTCTAGGAGTTCGGGGTTGTTTCTTAGTACAGCATCGAACTTCTCATATGTAGTGATTAAAACGTCGAAATCGAGGGGGCCGAGTGCAAGGTCACCGATAAGAATCCGGGTCTTTAGCCCTAGTTCTCTCAGGTGCTTGAAATAGGTATATTTCTCCATTGCAATGCTGCGGAGCGGGGCAAGATATACTGCGATTCCTCCATTGTCGTTTAAAGTATTAGTTATCGCGGCTGCCGCTATGAATGTTTTTCCTGAGGCTGTCGGTGTAGCTACTAGTAGGCTTTTGCCATATTCGATTCCATAGTCTAGTGCTTGTTTCTGGGGAGGGTAGAGGGAGGTGTAGCCTAATATCCTCATTATTATTCTTGTAGGCTCTCTCAATTCTTTAGTAGCCCCTTCGACATGTTGCTATCCATTACGTTGTCTTATATGTTGGTTTATGTGACGTTGTAGCATCCGGATTTAGGCGAGTATACTATGCCGTCTCTGTGCATTTTTTCTAGTGCTTCCTTTATTCTTGTTTCTTTTATCTTGTGTTCTTTCTGTATCTCGTTGATTATTTCTTCTTCTTTGACGCATGGTTTATCGTGTTTTAGCTTCTTTATTGTGTCGGTGATTATGGATATTAGTCTTATTGTAGATAGGCTCTTACCCGTCATTATTATCGATGAGTCTATAGTGCCTGTTTCAGTGTCATAGCCGACGCTCTGGAGGAAGGATAGTGTTATCCGTATGGCTTCCGAAGCGTCTTCTTCGGTGACTTCGTCTTTCAGAGCCATCTTTGCGTGTGCTTCGGCTAGCCTGATAATTGCTTCGAGCTGTCTAGCGGTTATTGGTATGCTCTTGATTTGTCTTTGGTCCTGGTCTAGTGGCGTGGCGATACCTCTAAGGCTGACGAAGAAGTCCTTGACTAGCTTCTTAGCAGATGGTGTGAGTCTGGGCCGTATGTATCTTTTTGCATATATAATATACTTTTTGAGGAGCATGAGGTCTATTTCAGGCCTGAACCTTTCCGTGTTGCTGTGGGCTTCTAGTACATAGGTGGCTAGCATAGAATCTCTCTTCTTATCGATTATGTCTCTTACCACGAATATCAGGTCGAATCTGGAGATTATGGTTGGTGGAAGATCAACGTTTTCGACAAAGTCTCTTCCCGGAAGGTAGATGCCGAACTTCGGGTTTCCAGCGGCTAACACGCTCGCCCTGGCATTTAGTCTCGCAACGATACCGGCCTTAGAGATACTTATTACTTGTTGTTCCATTGCCTCGTGTATTGCTACTCGATCGTCAGGCCTCATCTTATCTATCTCGTCTATCACGGCTACGCCTCCATCAGCGAGAACCAGTGCCCCAGCCTCCAGGAAGTACTCGCCTGTCTTTGGATCCTTTACAACAGCCGCGGTGAGACCTGCCGCGGTGCTTCCCTTACCACTCGTGTATACTGCACGAGGAGCTATCCTAGCCGCGGATTGTAGTAGCTGGCTCTTCGCCATTCCAGGGTCTCCGACGAATAATACGTGGATGTCTCCCCTAATCTTGGTGCCATCCGGCATTATCTTTGGTACTCCGCCGAACAGGAGGAGCGCTATTGCTTCTTTTAGATCCCATTGCCCATAGATGCTTGGTGCTATGCTCGCAATTATCTTTTCTCTTATCCATGGATCCTTCGCGAGATCCTTTATTTTTTCCTCGTCTTCCCTGGTTATGCTTATTTCTTCGAGGACTTTTTCCGAGATCTTTATACTGTTGGCGTCAATGTAGAGTTCGAAGAGTGGACTCCTACCACTAGTCTGATGAATACTGGGTACTCCTACAATAGTTATCCTGTCTCCGGGTCTAGAAGAATCTACTAGGTCTTCCGTCAGCTGAACCTCTATGCTTCTAGGCATCTGGCCTCCAGGAACGTCTTCTGGCCTCTCTTGGAGCATTATCTTCTGCCAGTCTATGTATTTTGACTTGTCCTTGAGCAGGACGAATTTGCCTCCTCCTTCACCACAGACAGGGCATATGCTCGGCTTTTCTATTGTGTCGCCTATAGTCTCTTCTCCTGGAGGCCACTCGAACTCGGCTCCGCATTTCTCGTGTCTGAAGACAGCTTTGACCATACGACTTCTAATAGGATGCATTCGGGTAACGATTCCTTCTACTTGGACTAGTTTACCTATATGGTCGCTTCTCAGGTCTCTTATCTTGACTGTCTCGAATAGTCCATAGACTCTTATAACGAATTTCTTTTTTCTCTCAGCGTACTCTGGATTCTCTAAGAGGATTATTTCCTTGACGGCCTCAGAGGCGTCTCGTAGAACTTGATGTGGCTTATCTATTAGAGCCTCGGCGAGATCCGTATCGTATCTATAGAGATCCGCATAGTCTACTGCGAGGCTACGTAGATCGAAATTCATCATGCGCCTTAGCCTATCCATATACTTGAATCTTCCACTGCTATCCCTGTAGTTCCTGATAAAGTCTATGAATCTATCCTTGTATTCTAGAGTCTCCTCTCCCGGAATATCTAGTGATTCAAGACCCAATGCCTTCACCTCTGGAAAGGCTTCTTAACGTAGCGTCTCCATGCACTTATCACGCTATGTAGCCTGTCGAAGACAACTGTTTCCTCCGGCGTTAGTCTATCTCGCAGCCCGCCCTCATCCGTGGTAGCGAGACGTATTATCTTCATAAGACGTGCTTCTGCAAGCTCGCTTAGGTTCTTCTCTAGTATTTCTCTGTCTTTTACAAACATGTGGCTAGGATTCTCTCTAATCAATTCGTCTAGCTTCTTAACTAGTTCGAAGGACTTAGGATAGAAGTCCTGGGGAAGAGGGACGATCTGGTTGGCAGCGGTTTTTCTCTTCTCCTTGTAATGAAACATGTTTATTGTATCCAGATCTAGATCCTGGTCCTTGATCTCCACCATTCCTTTTTCTTCTAAAAGCTTTGCCTGCCATCTTGGAAGGTCTAGTTCGTCTCCTTTCCTGACGCGTATAAGTCCGGCTGGAGTAGGGATAGGACTCTCTACGTTTGAGAGCACTATTACTCTAACTAGCCTTGACTGGTAGTCTATCGATATCAGTTCAAGTTGTAGATCAATATCCAAGAGTCCGGCACCACATAGTGTTTAGTGTAGCTGGCACTGATAAGGTGAAAGGGAGAGACCCAAACGAAACTATCCATTAAGGAACCGTATCTGTAGACTAATAATAGACCCGAGAGACTAGTCTATTATTAGATGGAACACTTAACAATAGATAGAGTGGAGAAAGAAGAATAATCTGGCACATGTGAAGGTGAAGTAGTTTGAGCACTGCATTCGATATCCTCTGGGTAGAGAAATATAGGCCTAGGAGCCTAGACGAGATAGTTAACCAAGAAGAAATAGTAAACAGGCTCAAAACATTCGTAAAGAACAAGAACATGCCCCATCTACTATTCGCAGGACCAGCCGGGACAGGAAAAACGACAGCTGCTCATGCACTTGCACATGACCTCTACGGAGAATATTATAGACAATACATGCTAGAACTAAACGCCAGCGATGAGAGAGGAATCGGTGTAATAAGAGAGAAGGTCAAGGAATTCGCTCGAAGTCGTACGCCTCCCGATATTCCATTCAAGATTATACTATTAGACGAAGCAGATAACATGACTGCGGACGCCCAGCAAGCCCTAAGGAGACTGATGGAGCTATACTCGGTTTCCACACGGTTCATCCTAATAGCAAACTATCCCTCAAAAATTATAGATCCTATCCAGAGCAGATGCGCGTTCTTCAGATTTCAGCCGCTAAAGAAAGACGATGTAGTAGCAAGACTCAAATACATAGCAGATAATGAGGGTGTAGAATACGATCCAGAAGCACTAGAAACAATATATGAGATAAGTGAGGGAGACATGAGAAAGGCAATCAACGTACTACAGGCAGCCGCAGCACTGGGTAAAGTAACTGTAGAAACAGTGTTCAAAGTAGTAGGAATGGCCAAGCCAAAAGAAGTAAGACAAATGATAAAGACAGCACTAAGTGGAGACTTCACAGGAGCAAGAACTCTTCTCAGAAAACTAATGATCGAGTACGGTCTAAGCGGAGAAGACATAGTAAAGCAAATACACAGAGAGATATTCAGCAACGAGATAGATATCCCAGAAGACTTCAGAATACTAATCGCAGACTACATAGGAGAAATACACTTTAGACTCGTTGAAGGCAGCGACGACGACATCCAGCTAAGTGCCCTACTAGCCTGGATGTCGCTAGTAGGAAGAAAGCTAGGTGTATCAGGTTGACTAAACACCACAGGAAAATACCCTGGATAATAAAATACAGGCCGAGGACAGTAGAAGAAGTAGTAAACCAAGAGGAAGCCAAGAGACTACTCACAACCTGGCTATCTGCATGGGCGTCAGGAAAGAAACCAGCCAAGAGAGCAGCACTCCTATATGGTCCGCCTGGAGTGGGAAAAACCAGCCTAGTAGAGGCCCTAGCAAGAGAATACAACTTTGAACTACTAGAGCTCAACGCCAGCGACTATAGAAGTGCATACGCCATTAGAAGAACAGTAGGCGTCGCCGCATTCAAGAAGGCACTCTTCGGTAAAGGAATAATAATACTCCTAGACGAGATAGATGGTGTCGCGACAAGAGAAGACGCGGGAGGACTGCAAGAACTTCTAAAAATAATCCCGGAGACCAATAACCCGATTATAATGACGGCCAATGATCCGTGGAAAGACCAGCTACGACCGCTACGAGACAAAGTGCTCCTAGTACAATTCAAACAATTAAGTATGACCCAGGTAATGGGCGTCCTACAACGGATCTGTGAGAAGGAACGCTTAGATTGTGAAAGAGAAGCTCTACGATTAATAGCACAGTTAAGCCAGGGAGATCTAAGAGCAGCGATAAACGATCTGGAAGCTATCGCCGAGGGATACGGGAAAGTAACCCTAGCTCTCGCGAGAGCTATACTTAGGGGACGAGAGAAAAAGGCCGATATCTGGAGGACGCTTAACCAAATATTCTATGCGAAAGCGGCATGGATGGCGAAGCGTGCAGTAACCAGTAGCGAGGAGGACTATGAGACACTTATGGCTTGGATAAATGACAATATTCCACGCAAATATGAGGAGCCCGGAGACCTGCATAGAGCATACGACGCTCTGTCACGCGCATCTCTATTCCTATCAAGGGCCAAGTTCAAGGGATACTGGAGCCTGCTAAGCTACGTATTCGACCTGATCGGTCCAGGGATAACGTATGCTCGGAAAGAAGGAAGTATTCTAAAGCTAAGATACTCTTATCCAGAGCGGATAAAACTCATGGCCTCGCTGAGGGAAGTACGGCAAATCAGAGAATCACTAGCTCAGAAACTAGCAAGCCGCCTGCTAGTCTCAAAATCGACGGTGAAAAACGATATACTTCCAATACTACAAACAATATTCAGATATAGTAAAGATCTAACCTATCCTGCTCGTCTCGTACTAGGCTACGAGCTAACAAAAGAGGAGGTAAAATACCTCGCAGGCAATAAAGCCGAAGAAATCATAGAACTCTCAGAGAAAATAAAGCGGACAAGGCGTATACCACGGGAACAAGAACGCAAAGAAGCACAGGAAGCTCCACGAGAACAAAATCGAGCCTCAAAGAAAAAGAAACAGGAGAGAAAAGGAAAGACACTAGACATGTTCTTCGGCTAACTAGAACCCTTTATCTTACTAACAACGCGTATATCAGTAATCCTCGTTACAGGATACTGTCCTGCTTTATCTTTCTCATATTTCTTAACCATGTCCCATATCGCTAGGAGGGCAGAGGATACACCTGCTAGCGCCTCCATTTCAACCCCTGTCTCTGCCTTTGTCTTTACCCTAACCCTCACTACTATAGAATTGTCGTAGTATGAGAATTCTACTATTACGCCATGAATAGGTATGGGATGACACAGTGGTATTAGTTCTGGAGTCTTTTTGACGGCTAGTATAGCGGCGACAGACGCTACAGACTCGACGTCTCCTTTCTCGATCTTTCCCTCCTTGACAAGTTTGACAGTAGAGGGTTTGAGTATTATGCGTCCTTCTGCTATAGCTTCACGATATACAGGTTTCTTCTCGGTTATGTCTATCATTTTGACATTGGCAGAATCCATTAAGATAGTCACCAAGATACTCCTCTAGGGTTATTGTTCGGGAAATAGGTCTTACGTTCAAAGGCTTTCGAGTTCTCGCAGGATATCTCTAAGAGCAGCGACGCGGGGATCTGTTAGGTTCGCGACATAGACTCTCAGTCTTCCATATTTTCTCTCTTCAACTATGCCTAGCTCTTCTAGAACCTTTATGTGGTGCTGTACCTGTTTGTGGTGAAGGCCTGTTTCCCGAACTATTCTTGTTACGTTAACTTGTCCTTCTTCGAGTAGGTATTTTAGTATTCTTATCCTGCCAGGACTACAGAGCTTCTCGAGATCCAATTCACGGATCCTCCTAGCTCACAAGGATTTTCTCTAGTAATTCTACTAGGTGCTGGGCGGGTATCTCAGGGGCTAGTCTGAGGAGCGTTGTTCTTCCCCGCATACCTTTACCGCTTGGCTTGGCTTCTATTAGTCCTATAGCGTCTAGTTTCCTCATATACAGGTTGAATTGTGTGTGTCCCCTAGGGTTCTCGCCATAGATTCGTGCGAGATACTCGTATTTTTCTCGGACCTCTCCCGTGGTCGCGTAGGACTTCTTGTCTCTGCTGAGCATTGCTACAGCTAATAATAGTAGGAGTTCATGTTTCTGGAGTGACCTTAGCTGTGCCTCGTTTATGTTTGCGACCGCGTCTTGGGACAGTGCAAACCTGACGTGCTCTTCTGTTATCCGGTGTTCTCCCATAGCTTCAGCTGTTTCGGCCGCTATTCTTAATGCTATTATTGCTTTTCTGGCGCTTCCCTCGGGCCGTCCATTGCCGTCTACTCCGTAGAACTCTGCTATTGTCCAGAGAAGGCCTGGATCCCATACCCCAGGGTATAAGCCTTGCTGTGCCCGTTGCTCTAGTATTGTGTAGAGTTCCTCGGCAGTATAGGGTTTCAAGTGTAGTCTTAGTCCTATCTGTGATTCTACTTGTGGTAGTTTTTCTTTTAGATAGCTTAGAACAGTGAAGTCTTGTGCTACTAGTAGATAGTTTATTCTGCTTGTATTATCTGGTGAGGGGACTTGTTCATGTATTCGTAGGAGGATATAGAGTTGTTCCTCGTCTACTCTCGGGGATTTTATGAGTTGTTGGAACTCATCTAGTATGACTAGTAGATAGAGGTCGCGTCTGTAGAGTGTGTCTACTATTGCCTTCAGTGCTTCAAGCGGGGATGATCCTCTTACGGATAGTTTTGGGGCTACTTGTGAGGCTAGTACTGTGAGTATTTCTAATATGGAGGGAACAGTGTAGAGGTTAACGTAGGCTACTGCGAAGTTAATTCCACGCGTGTGTGCGAATTCTTTTAGTTTATTGCCTACGTATTTTGCTAGCGTGGTTTTTCCTATTCCTACTCGTCCTATAGAGCCATAGATTAGTGTTATGTCTGAGGAGCTTGTGCTTGTTGATAGTTTCATCATATAACGTTTGAGCAAGAATTCTGCTTCCTTGTCTCGTATGTGGAGTTGTGGGGGTATGTATGTTTCGTCGAATACCATTGGGTTCTTTATGATTAATGGCATGTTTTTCACTTCCGTCTGGCTATGGATATTTTTTCAGTTATTTAGTGGATATATTCGTAATACCATAAAAACATACACACGGACAAAATCACTCCAAACACATAGACAAAGGTAACACAAGTTGACAACCATAATTACAAGACCGAACACAGCCAAATACAAGCCCCACAGTATTCAAGGACACAGATTCAATGACAAGCATATATGAACCCTTACGCGAGACTATACATCCAGAATCCCTGATAACATCTTCCACCTTGCTTCTACCTATAACCCCTCGACAACCACTCCTCAGCTTGAGGCGAAACCTCACCCTTAACGGGTCATCGCAACGCCTCTCTATATAGCTTCTTAGCTTGTCCTCTAATTCAGTGCATAAAACACATTTATCAAAAAAGAAAAGATATCTAATAAACGAATACTCGTAGCTCCTCACAAGGTCAAGCAGCCTCTCAATTGTAGAATCTGTATAAACAGCGAATACTCCATTAGCAACTTTACCAACTTCATATCTCTCAATACCAGCCAGTACATCATACAGTTCTTCAAGAGCCCAGTATTCTCTTCCGTCCTTAGCTACCATCACTATCTTTGGGCACTTGGACAACATTTCTTCAACGGGCATATCTCGCACCTTGGATTCCGGGCTCTACAAATCGACCTACCAAACGATATAATTAACTTGTGTGCTTTCTCGTAATCAACAGTATCACCGAAAAACCGGGCTAGACTGGAAGACACAAGTTTATATGATACAGAAGGCTTGCTAACTAGACCCCATCTCCATGCGATCCTCCGTGCATGAGTATCAACAGGAAACACGCGGACTCCACGATAAAACGATAAAAATACGTCCACCGTCTTAGGACCTATTCCTTTTATCTTTGATAACTCCTCTCGTAGGAGTTCAGGGTCTGTTTCAACAAGGTACCGTGTCCCTCCCTTCTCTATCAAGAATTTCGACAATCTAAGAATAGTCTCAGTCTTTCTCCTATAGCCACCCGATACCCGAATAGCATTCATTATCATCTCAGCGCCTGCGCGGAGAAAGTCCTCTGGAGTGGACCCTATAGAGAGGAGGCTCCGTAGAGCCCGAATGCTATTTTTATCATTAGTATTCTGGCTCAAGATAATCGCTACAAGAGCTAGGAAAGGATCCTTCTCCGCCTCAGGTACGTGGACGACGAAATCCTTCCTATCTATACTCACTTTACTCTCTAGCAGTCGGTATACAGTGGGTCCGTCGAGGCAAATGGACTTGTCTCTAGCTTGTTTCTGTGTCTTAGCCAAATGTGTTTACACCATGAATTTCATTTTCTCTTAGGTATCCTTATAATATAGGGGGTGTCTGCTGAATGGAGAAGAATACATATAGCAAATGCATAGGGTACATGCACAAAGAGCACACAGCAGACGTCTTGATAGAATCGATAGGAAGAACCCTTGAAGAAGCTTTTGAACAGGCAGGAATAGCCGTGTATGAAGTGATAACCGATACAAACAAAGTAGATCCAGTAACACGAGTCGATATAGATATAGAGGGCGACGATCGTGAGAACCTACTCTACAGATGGATAGAAGAGCTTCTAATATATACTGATTCGGAAGGACTAGTATTCTCCCGGTTTACAGTGTGCAGAATAGAAGAAGTAAACGGAAAATACAGGATTACGAGTAGCGTGTGGGGCGAACGGTTCAATCCCGAAAAACACGAAGAGAGGACCATAGTAAAAGCTATGACATATGCCCAGATGAAAATAGAAAGAAAAGATAAATGCTGGAGACTGCAATTCGTCGTAGACATCTAGAATAATAATTGGACAATTATATCAATAGATTTTCAGATTATAGTTGTTTTCTTAGAATGAGCTCTCTTCAATACTTCTAGGAGGGCAGTCACAATTCACCTTCATACCTATCCTAGATAATCCCTCTAAAACCGTCCGAAGTACTTTTTCCTCGAGTAAGTAATCGTTATCATCTTTAAGGGCTCCCGTAAACACTAATATTATTCGACTATCCTTATCTGTGTATAATGCTACAGGCTTGTCGTTGTCGAGGAACCCCCTAGTATCAAATAAGCCGACAACTATGGCGTCATAATCCTCAACAAGCACTCTATATTTTTCGTAGATTTGATCGGCGACGTACATAGCATTATACATTCCGTTTTCGATGTTAAAGCCCGACAACGATACATGCTCCTTCCAAACGGGAACAAATGCCTCAATTAGTCCATAACACTTTTTCTCAAGCTTCCCGCTGATACTAATAGCTAGATCAAGATCAGTAGAGCCTATAGCAACCACAACTATTCGAATCCTCTCTCTACCATCCAATAGTATCGACCATAGACTATAAAACGGGAAAAAGGAATAAAACTACATGCCGATAAACATCATTTATGGGCGCGTGCCGCCGTAGCTCAGCGGGAGAGCGCCCGGCTGAAGACCGGGCGGTCCGGGGTTCGAATCCCCGCGGCGGCACCAGGCAAATAATTCTATTGTATTTAATAAGAGACACGTAGAGTTGGGCGTGAATTATTCAGTTAATGGTCTCAATTATTTAATACTAGTTAACATATAATGGTTTCATGGGGTGCATCGTAAATGACGATCGCAATGATTCTAGCAGGAGGATATGGTAAGAGACTGCGGCCCTTGACACTAGAAGTACCAAAGCCACTGGTTAAAGTCGCCGGTAAACCAGTAATGTTCTATCAGCTCGAGTGGCTCAAATACTATGGAATAAACGAGGTAGTTATACTCGCTGGATACCTGAAAGAGAAAATCATTGAGACCATTGGTAGCGGATCGAAGTTTGGCCTCTCAGTATCATATGTTATAGAAGATGATCCGCTTGGAACGGGCGGGGCTCTTAGAAACGCGGCACATATGCTTAGAAAAGATGAGACGATAATAGTTATAAATGGAGATATCCTAACGAACTTAGACCCTAACAGACTTATAGAGAAGCTAGAGTCCGAAAAGGATCTTGTGGCAGTAATTGGATCTGTACCTCTACGTAGCCCCTATGGGATCCTCGACATAGATGAGGAAAAGATGCTTATACGAGGATTTAAAGAAAAACCGATATTACGCGAGTATTGGATAAACGCGGGCGTATATGCTTTTAGACCAAACATCGTCGATTACTTACCAGAGAAGGGTGACATTGAGAAGACAACATTCCCTGAACTAGCTGAGAACAGGATGCTTGGAACTGTAAAGTATGACACGCCCCCCTATTATTGGAGGAGTATTGATACGCACAAGGATCTAGAGGAGGCGGCTAAGGAACTGGAATCAATTGGGGGACTCCTGCCAGTAAAAGGCATTTAGACTAATCTTTTCCGGCGTCTAATTATAATGAACTCTTCCCAATACTATTTATGTACAGTAAAACATAGCGGAGCTATAAATATTATTAGGACAAATAGAAAATATTCGTGAAGCGCTAGTCTCCGTATTCTCCGATCTGGTCTAGGACTAGCTCATAGTATTCTTCTTTTGCCTGTTCGATGTCTTCTTTAGAGACAGCACTTTTTTCTACTTTAGCTATTACTTTTGTCGAGATGATCTTTTCTTCTTTTCTTGTTTTGTGGACTGCACGGTATCTCTTGATTATTTCTTTTGGTGCAGGCATCTCGTATCCGCATCTCTGGCATTTTAGTATTATGTCATTTTCTCCTTTCTTTACGGGGACCATTGGTCCTCCACACTTTGGACAGAATTTCAATACGACATCCCTCCATTGTTATTCACGATCTTGTCTGTCTGTGCCTATCGTGGTCTAGATCAACAGGGGTTTATAAACCTTAGTTAATGTGTACCGAGAAAAAGGATATTTATATCGTAGAAATATCCACATCACAATAAAGCTAGCGATTATTACTAGAAAAACAGGGATAAATCATCTTATTATTTTGAGCTTGTATCCGCATTTGGGACAAGTGTTATCTGGGTTTAGGTTGATTGACAGTAGGTATACGCTATATCTCTCGATGACTCTATATCCGCATTTGGGACAATAAGTGTGCTCAAGCGGGTGTCCTGGTACGTTTCCTATAAAGACATGAAGTAATCCCTCGCTCTTAGCTATTTCTGCTAGTTTCTCTAGCGTTTTTACTGGGGTTGGTGGAAGATCTCTCATCTTATAGTGTGGATAAAACCTTAGGAGATGGAATGGTGTCTCTGGGCCAAGATTTTCTCTTATCCAGGATGCTAGGCGACGTATATCTTCCTCCCTGTCTCCGACTCTAGGTACAACGAGGTTAGTAATCTCGATCCACCACCCTTGATCTCTCATCGCAAGAATCGTATCGTAGATCTTGTCTGGGTCATATACGCCGATATATTTTCTATAAAACTCCTTGTTTCCTCCACCCTTAAAATCAACCGTTACCGCGTCAATGAAGGGTCCGAGTTCCCGAACAGCTTCTGGTGTCATATAACCGTTAGTTACGAGCATATTGTAGAGGCCGTGTTGCTTAGCTAGTTTAGCTGTGTCAAGGACAAATTCGAAGAATATCGTTGGTTCATTATAGGTGTAGGCTATTCCATCTGCTCCGCTGGCTAGTGCAGCCTCAACTACTTCTTCGGGGGACCTGTAGTCTCCATAGAGACCTCTCTCTAGTCTGCTCTGGCTGATTGTCCAGTTCTGGCAGAACTTGCAGTAGAAATTGCATCCGACAGTCGAGATGCTTAGAACGCTGGATCCGGGATGATAATGGAAGAGAGGCTTCTTTTCAATTGGATCGACATTAATTGCTGTGAGTAAGCCGTATACGAGTGTATATAGTTTTCCATCGATATTCTTCCGAACACCACAAGCACCATATCTACCAGGAGCTATAATACATCTTTTCTCGCAGAGATTGCATTTCACCCATCCAGGTTTATCAGGTAACGGTTCCCATAGCCTGGCTAGTCTAACGTGCCTTGAAAGAACGAGTTTAGAGCCTTCATTTCTCTTATACTCAGCCATTTCTCGGTCCCCGTAACTATCAATAGGTTGCGAGGGGTCTTCTTTCTCACTTTTCCTCTAAGAGGAAGTGGGTTTCCGCATTTCCAGCACTTGTTTTCAGGTGCCTCAAGGCTTAACAGTATTCCATCCTCTCTTATAGCAATTGGAGCACCACAGTACGGACAATGGGTGTCAAGGTATGGATATAGAGGGTTATGAATATAGGTGAATGGATTCATATTCCTCGCTCTAGAGTAGAGATCGCTTATTGGGCCTCCTCCTTCGTGATCTGCTATATGAATATGGATGGGTATCCTTTTCTTTCCTGTGTGTTTTATAAGAGGAGCTATAGGCGAGAACGCTGGTTTATTCATATAGGTGTTAACTTCTACCCAGGGATTTGAATTCCCGCTAATTTTCTCTAATAAGTTCATTGTGTCAATAATCAATCCAGGATCTTCGGAGAACGTATGGACATCGTCTATAACTAGAAGGTCAAGTTTAGGTGGAAGATCTATTTCAAGTCCTCCAATAATACGAACTCCTAGTTTGTATCCTTGATCATGAAACATCTCTATGACTTCAATCTGTAGGCTTTCTAAGGGGTTAAGTCCCTCAAATAGTACAATATCAACATGAAAGTTTTTTGATAGAGCTAGAAGATGTTCTAGATCTATGTTGATGGGTTCAAACACGTCGGGGCCCTTTCCATATATGCAGATGCTGAATAGGTCATCACAATCGAAAGGAACATAGTTATGGCTATAAGTGATTACTCTTAGAGTAGATCCTCCAGGATAATAATGGAAGACAGGTATAGACTCTATAGTGGAGACGCCTATTCCGGCGATCGTTAATTTCGTCAATTTTATCCCCATGTATCTTTCCATAAGCTAATCACTAATAGGAGTATAAGAGAATATAGCTAATACGGGGATGAAGAAATGACGATTATCGCCGGGACAAGCCCTGGTTCCAAAGAATTCGCTGAGAGTCTGGCAAGGGTTCTAGGCATGGAGGCTATACATGTCAAATATAAGGTATTTCCAGATGGGGAATCATATGTAAGAATTGAAAAGGAGGGTCTCGACTCGGCTGTAATAGTCCAAACTATGAGCAAGCCTCAGAATAGTGCCCTTGTCGAGGCAATGTTCCTAGCAGACGCGGCGAAAGGTTTAGGGGCTAGACGAATAATTCTAGTAGCACCATATATGGCTTATGCGCGTCAAGATAAGAGGTTTCTCCATGGAGAACCCATCAGTATAGCTGTTGTATTGAGAGCATTATACTATAGTGGGTATAGAGAACTGTATACTATTGAGATACATAAAGAGGAGGCATTATCAGCGTTCCCCGGAAAAGCAGTGTCAGTATATCCATATGAATACATGATTGAGAAAATAGGGATAGACGGAGACTATGTTCTTCTTGCGCCAGATGTTGGAGCTCTTAGGAGGGTAGAGAGACTTGCCAGGAAGATAGGTGCACAGTATGATTATCTTATAAAGAGAAGGGACCGAGTTACGGGAGAGATAATCGTAGAGCCCAAACATCTTAAAGTAAAAGAGAAGAAAGTGGTGATTGTCGATGACATTATAAGTACAGGGGGAACAGTGAGTAAGGCTACAAGGCTTCTCCTAGACCAGGGAGCAGTCGAGGTCTATGTCATGGTGGCGCACGCTCTTCTAGCCGGTGACGCTTTGGAGAAACTGGAAAAAGCAGGTGTAAGAAGGGTGTATGCTACTAATAGTCTTCCAACGAAGGACGCTGGACTAGTAGAGTACATTGATATAGCTCCTCTTCTCGCAGAAGAAATCTCTAAGGAGCTAGGAACAGATTACTAGAGAATACATAATGAGAGCAGGTATTGGTAGAACTAAAATGATAAAATGCAAGACTCGTTGCTACTACGCGATATTATCAGGAGAGCACCCTACTCTTCCTCGAAGCGAGCTAGAAGCTATACTAGAAGTCGAAGCGAGTTCGTATAACATAGTTCGCTCGTTCGAGGGAATAGTTATTTTTGAAGCTGAATTAGAGGAGCCAAAGATAGTTGTTGAGAGGGCGGGCTGGGTAAAAGAGATAGGTAGATTCCTAACCATTACCTCAGCGGATACTGATGCAATCGTAGAAGTAATCAAAGACATGAACGGTGTTTCCAAAATCTTATTCCGGAGATACAAGAGATACGGAGAACACGTCGATGAGAGCGTGATAAAAGAAATGCAAGAAAGAGAATCTAAGCGCTCGACTAAGAATAGAAGAGTAAGAGTATTTGTTACAGAAGGTATAACGGTTATCGGCATACCAATAGCCGAGCTTGACACTCGGTCTCTCTATTATCGGAAACCCGGGAAAAGACCCTTCTTTAAACCTGGACCACTCAGTCCTCAGCTAACAAGAGCTATGATAAACTTGTCTAGGCTGAAGAGGGGCGGCACGTTTTTGGACCCTTTTTGTGGGACCGGAGGTTTTCCGCTGGAAGCATGCTTTATAGGAGCGTCGAAATGCTTATGTGGAGATATACTACGCGATATGGTAGAAGGTAGCAGACTTAATTTAGATCATTATGGTCTAGCCGATAGGGCCCTAGTAGTAGCTCATAATGCGTCAGCCCAGCCCTTTAAGAACCATTTTATTGACGCTATATCGACTGATCCCCCCTATGGTAGATCAACCACTACGAAAAGAAAAGGATACAGAGAAATTATAGAGTTCTTCCTAAAGGAAGCCGAGAGAATTGCAATCCCAGGAACGTACATTGTCTATGCAGGTCCATTCCAGTTCAAACCCTCAAATATAGCCGAAGATATGGGACTAATAGTCGTAGAAAGACACCATATGCATGTACATTCGACCCTAGTTAGAGAAATTGTAGTCGCTAGGCTTCCAGGACGAGGCGACTAGAATAATGCCGCGGCGAATTGAAGTAGTATTCCTAGGAACCGGAGCGGCAGTACCAACACTAGAAAGATACACGTCATCAATCCTGATCCGTGACTGGCACGGAAGAATGTTTCTTTTAGACGCGGGTGAAGGCGTGCAAAGGCGAATAATGGAAATAGGTATGTCTATCAATGATATCGATTACATAATGTTAACACACTCGCATGGAGACCACATAAACGGCGTTGCGGGATTACTTCAATCTATGAGCCTTCAGGGACGAAGGAGACCTATAACAATTGTCGGCTCGGAGGATTCAGTATTCTTTGTCCGAGATGTTCTAGAAGCTGAAAAACAATTACTGGGATACGAGGTCCTATACCTAACTATAAGTAACGGGGCAATTTTTGGAGAAACAATCCTGGACAGTAAGAGTGGCGATAAACTAGTACTCTCATGGTACAAGACATGCCATACAAAGGATTCTTACGGATTCGTGTTAAAGTGGCTCATGAGACCAAGAGTAGTTGGATACATAGAAAACATCTCTCCGCTAGACTGGAGAAGACTCATTAAAACGATGCAAACCAAGCACGGATACACGCAGTTCAAAATATCTTATACTGGAGACACAAAACCCTGTCCTACAATAGTGGAAGCTTCAAAAGAAACATCCTTGCTCATACATGATTCAACGTTTACAAGCGAATATAGTAAGGAAGCACACGATCGAGGCCACAGCACGTCTATCGACGCGGCAAGAGCAGCGACAGAAGCCAACGTGAATATTCTCGTTCTAACCCATATAAGCTCGAGGTATCGTGGATTCGAGGCCCATAGACTCCTCGAAGAGGCTAGAAGGATATTTCCCAAGACAATACTGGCAAGAGACAAGATGAGATTACTGTTCGAGCCCCCTATTCGGGAGGTCGATCTATCTCAAACAAAGGCCTTCCTCGAACAGTAGGTGGAGCCAGCCAGTCAATGACCTTACGTGGATCAGGATGCTCTATAATTACCATTATTGCCCCCAGAGGAGACTCATGGTCTCCAGACACAAGACTTATCCTGCCGTTGAACATTGCTTGTTTATGAATATAGAAAACTATCTTATTATCCTGAATTCCCTTCCGCATAACTTTTCTAGCAGCATCTAGGATTCTCTCTGTCCTCAGCAAGTATCTGAATTTCTCTAGGCTCTTCAAACTATAAGCAGTAGCTACCATTCTTTTATGGGCCTCGCTCCCCTCAATGACGATCGTATCAGGATCGAAGAAGTTAAGTATAGCTTGTTTGACTTTATCTTGATCCTCTGTAGGCCTAATATCTGCCTCCACTACAACGCGTGTAACCGTCATTTGAAAGCACCTCGATTATATTGTCCACGTTCTTGTAGAGATCCTCGAGATCTCCCTCATTAACAATCATGAAGTCTGCCAAAGCTATTAACTCTCCTATTCCAAAGCTCAAATTATACCTATCTCTCAGAACAAAGTCTTCCCAGCCCCTAATATCCCCACGCCTGCCTCTCTCTATCATTCTCCTGTACCTTGTCATTGGAGAAGCGTGAACAGCTATGATACATAGTTCTCCAATATTGGCTAGTTCCCTTGCCTCATATACGCTACGCATGCCATCAACCACTACGCCTTCCAGCTTTTCTCTCTGAGATTCTATCTTCTTCCTAAGTAGTATCCCCACAGCGGCTAATCCCAGTTCCTCTCGTAGCTTCTTAGCGACGTACTCGATGTTTTCGGCAGTAAGTTCGAGCCCTCTTCGTCTTACTTCTTCGCGTACTATATCGCCCATGGAATAGATCGGCCATCCTATTTTCTCAGATATCCTTTTTGCCACAATGCTTTTTCCGGAGCCCGGCATACCGGTCACAGATATCATTAGCACCATTAAGCTTCTCCCAGGCCTACTTTATGAGCAAGTGGAAGGCTATAAGGAGATCCCTAACACCCTTTATAGAAAGGAATAGGCCTTTAGAACAACGGTGAATGGAAGCCTTGGCTAGAGAACTCCTAAGAATATTCATAGCAGTAGATGTAGAGGATCCCCTACTCGTTTCACGGCTAGAGAGGCTCAAAGATCTCATAGTATCGACAGGTGTCCCAATGAAACCTGTTGAAACCCAGAACTTTCACATAACTCTACGATTCATAGGTGAGTCGCCCCCAGATGTTGTTGAAAGAGTACGTGAAGCATTATTATCATTGAAACGATCAAAGTTTAAGATAGTGTTCTCGGGTCTTGGCGCGTTCCCATCCCCTATAAGGCCGAGAGTAGTATGGGTAGGAGTAACGGAGGGAGGAGAAGCACTAAAAGATATACGAGACGAGCTAGAAGGACATTTGCGCGAGATCGGTATACGTCCTGAAAGGCAGAGTTTTCACCCTCATGTCACCTTGGCACGGATAAAGGGCTCACGCAATCTCCCACAGCTGCAACGAATACTAAACGAATACCAGGACTATCTCGTAGGAGAAATGATAGTTAAACATGTTAGATTGAAAAAGAGCACGTTAACAAGGAGAGGCCCGATATACGAGACTCTAGCCGAGATAGAGCTCGAATAAGCGCTAACGGGCGTGCTATCGATATGGAAAAATGTCTTATCAAAGGCGATTTCGAAGAAGTAGAATCTACTGTGCTAAGCCTAGTCAAGCCTTCATCACGCCAGATATTAATCCTAGCATCATTCTTTAACTGGATCAAAAGAACCCTTCAACAATGTCTAGAGAAAAAAGACATCAAAGCACGCATAGAGCTAGAAGGAAGCCTTGCAAAAGGCACAATCCTAAATGATAAGTGGGAAATAGATGTCTTCGTAATATTCGAAGATAAAACAAAGGAATGGATCGAGAGAAAAGCTGAGGATCTATTAAAATCATGCATGAAAACAAACATGCCATACACGATAAAATATAGTCAACACCCATATATCACAGTCCAAGTAGCAGGACTCGAAGCCGACATTGTACCCGTAGTAGACATAGAAAAGATACAGGGAGACGTAGGCGTCGAGAGAACCCCTCTTCACACAAGATTCATGAAAAAGAATCTAACCAGAAAACACCAGGACGAGATACGCCTCCTCAAGTCTTTCCTTAAAGGTATAGGAGTGTATGGAGCAGAATCACACATACGAGGATTCTCAGGTTATCTCGCCGAAGTCCTTGTATATCACTATGGCAGTTTTAGAAACGTTCTCGAAGCGGCATCTAGCTGGAAACCCGGGACATATATTGATCCATTAGGCAACGCAGATCCACGCTTCCTAGGAGAAAAATATAAGGACTCGGTATTGATCGTGGTGGATCCTGTAGATCCTACTAGGAACGCCGCAGCCTCAGTCTCCCTAGAAAGCCTCTCGAAATTCGTGATTGCTTCGAAGCTATATCTATCCCGGCCAAACACTTCATTCTTCCATGTATGTGGATCTAAACTCGCCCATCTTCTCGGCTCGAAGACAATTCCTGGAACCCACCTCTTAAGAACGACTTGTGTTGCAGATCTCACAGAAACCCCACCGGAAATCATATGGTCGAAGCTAGTAAAAATAGGCCAGATAGCCGGTGATGTATTGTTAAAGAACGATATACAAGTGTATAGTATATTTATTGGGACAGATGAGGTCAAAACGTTGGAATTGTCACTCCTACTTGATAGATGCGAGCCAAAAGAACACGAGATAATGAGAGGTCCCACTGCATGGATGAAGACTGAAAGTCTAATAAGGTTCTTTGAGAAACGCTCGAAGGAGAATAGCATTATAGTTTTTTCAAAAGACAGGATCCTGGGAATTAGACAAAGAAAAACCATGGTTTCACCAGATCAGATAATTAGTAATATTATTAGAAACGAGATCCATGACGCGCGTTGCGAAGTAGCATGTATGAGATGCGACGATATTAGGGGAGAAGAATGCGATCCGACCCCTGTATGGATAAAGTATACATTGGAGACTCTCGGGCCCTGATAACAATATGCTATCCTCGAATCGAGCCCGACTGTGTAAGAAGAAGACTTTCAGCACTAGAAGCGCATGGCGTACAGTATATTTGTCCAGGTGGACGCTCGATCCTCCCGGCATTGCATGGAGGAGAGTCACTACGTATCCTGGGCAAAGGGCATTTATCAGTAGTTGTTAAAGCATTACTAGATAACGAAATAGTTGCCCTCAAGATCCGGAGGACGGACTCGAAGAAGCCTTCACTTATAGAAGAAGCACATTTACAGGAAAAAGCATCAATCGCTGGAGTAGCACCAAGACCATACGTGTATGAGAAGGATTTTATAGTGATGGAATATGTTGAAGGCGAGCCACTCATACACTACTTTGAAAAAGGCATGTTCACTGCAAAACATCTACGTGAGCTATTAGAAGCATCGTGGATACTGGATTCGATCGGTATACTTCACCGCGAGCTGACCCGACCCCATTATCACGTATACTTCAAGGCCTTCTCTTACAAGGCCTTGATACTCGACTATGATAGTGCTGTTCTAGGAACATGTGGTTCATTGAACAAGGTTGTTTCATGGATCATTAGGAACCTTATAGGTTTTAGGACAAAAAACACTGAGGAGCTTGTAAAGTTGCTATCCCGGTACCGTAAGGAACGATGTAGCAAGGAAATATACAATGAGATTAACTCAATTGTACTAACAAGCATAGTTGGGTCCATAGGATGATTAAGGATAGGAGTATGGACCTATATGGATTCAGGGATCTATGGGCTTCGAGGGAAAAACCCTTAGGACTATATTATATCTGTAGCAAGGGTGATGTCTTTCGTCAGATCCTTTTCGCCGACTAGATTCCCTAATAGCGATGGCTGCTTGATTCTCATTATTCTGCCGTCTACTCTATCGTAGATGAAGTTCTCGTCAAAGGTTTTCATCTTCATAACAACGATTTTTCTAGGAGTTATTCTTATTGGGTGCCCGCACCTTTCGCAGTAGATCGTGGAATTTGACGAGGATACACGTATGTCAAACTTTGCAAATGCTCGTATTGGAGAGGGAGCGCCGCTAAATTTATCTTTGTTATATTTGTCTCCTAGAACGTAGCTTCCATAGATGTGTCCACAGTTTGGACACACGATGAATATTTGTCCTTTTTTTACTTGTTTGCTTGGCAAAACTATCACCACAACGCAGGAATCGGTATTACCCTATTAGGGGTTTCCGGAATAAAGATTGTTTGTCATTTCTTTTCCAATGGAAACTGATGGTAATACTGGATGCTTATATGGAGTTTAGAATTAAAAGTTTCTATTCTCAATACAATAGTATTAAAGAAAATAGGAAAATAATACAAGTAACATCTACCTATATATGCGATGTGGCATGACGATGGGAAAAGGAACGTGTTCTAGACAAAAGACCTTTAATAACCCAATACAAAGAACAAGATCATGTGGAAGGGGCCGTCGTCTAGCCTGGCTAGGATGCCAGCCTGGGGAGCGATCCCCAGTCCCGAATAAGAGAAAAGGGACACGCCCGGATCGCTGGTGGTCCCGGGTTCAAATCCCGGCGGCCCCACCAGCCTCCTCTCAAACTTTTTAAAGAGTCGCCGCACTCAATGGTTCAAGGTGCAAGAATATGAGTGAAGCTGAAAAGTTCGTGATAAGAGTCGGAGAAAAAGAAATAGAGCTAAACGAGGAGATACTAGCAATACTACACAAATATGTCAGAACCGATATGACTCTTGAGGACCTTACACGACACCTGGGCCTAAGAAGTTGGGAAGAGGCCTACGAATTCATAAAGAAAGTCCCTGCATGGATCCTGTGGATACCTCCAACACTCTGGAAGACACTCAAAGAGATGAAAAGCGTACAGGAGGAATATGTTAAATAAGGCATCGGAAACATTATTTCATTATTTTCATATTCAACTGAATTCGATAATGGCGATGAATGAGCGTTCCAGCCCTGAGCCCATATCCCGGAGAAGAACTCTTTGAGGCTCGGGGCGATGAAGAATTCTCGCCCCTTATTGAGCCTTTAGATTTAAGGCAATGAACCCTTTTATTAACCCTACTTGGGCTCATTTATTTAATCGAGTGAACCCCGGTCCCGTGCGAAGCCCGGACCCCGCGTAATCGGGGCTATATGTGCACGGGGCGGGTCACTCCCGGCCTAACCCATTACTTTTCAGCAAAGACTATTTGAACTCATCATTATCCATGTGGCTTCTGGTGTGATGTAATGGAGAAGTTCATAGTATTGTTAGGAACAGCGGGTGCCGGAAAATCTGTCCTGGCCTCGTTATTAAAAGAGCGTATAGAGTCATTTGGTGCATCCACCATTATAGTTAACTTGGATCCAGCAGTAAAGAAGACTCCCTATGAGCCGAACATTGATGCGAGAAATTACGTATCCTATGACCAGATTCTCTCAACAGGCCTAGGCCCTAATGCCTCGCTCATAGCTTCAGTAGATTCACTTGTCCTACACGTGACCGAGATACGAGAAGAGATCTACTCATTTAAGGCAGATTACGTTATCATCGACACACCAGGTCAAATGGAAGTATTCGCTTATAGAATAGGTGGCCCAATGCTGATTAAGACTATCATAGAGGACAATCCCGCGACAACAGTTTTTCTAATTGATGCATTGTTCTTCGAGGATCCACTATCAATAGTCTCAGCCTTATCGCTGGCTTCAAGCATTGCTTTTAGATTTATGTATCCCCAGATAAATGTAGTAAGTAAATCCGACATACTCTTGCCCGAGATCGTAAGTGAAGTCCTAGAACGTTTAACTGAGGAAGGATTCCTTGAATCACTTATAGCAAAGAATACCGAGACTCCTGAGAACACTAAATATATGGCACAGGGTATTGTGAAGGTACTCTATGATGCGGGCTTCATCGGAGACCTACTACCAATCTCAGCATACGATATAGAAAGTATCGACAAGCTATATGGGAGGATTCAACAAGTCTTATCTGGTGGCGAAGACTATGCCGTGTATCGCTGAACCCAAAGGAATCTGCTTAAATAACCCCAGATAATACGATACAGTGCCGGGGCGCAGACCAATAATTGGAATGAAGCGCGTAAAGTAGTTGCTCTACAAAGAACCGGAAGACGAGAACAACACCGTACATAGGTGATAAATAGGTTGCAAGATGCAAGCATGGATCAAACAGAGAAACAGCTATTACAGAAAGCGGATGAGCTTAGAGGAAAAATAATGGAAGTAAAGACGCAGAGAAGACAACTTATAGACGAAGTAAGAAAACTTAGGGATCAAAGACGCAAACTAATAGAACAACGACGAACGATTGCAGCCAGACTAAGAGAAATACGGGCGAAAAGGCGAGAACTACTAGAGAAACTATCAACGTTAAGGGAAGAAAGGGACAAGGTCAGAGAAGAACTCTCACAGAAAACAGGACAATTGAGAGAACTACGGCAAATAGCAAGAAAAGAGGGCGACCTAGCAAAGATTAGCTTGAAAAAATTACGGAGAAAACTAGAAGAGCTAGAATGGTATCAGATGACACGAGTTCTCCCACCAGACGAGGAACGTAGACTTATTGAAAGAATATCTCGTTTAGAGGAGCTAATCGAGAAGGTTAGAAAAGCTAGAGAACAAGTACTGTCACTCATGGAGCTTGAGGCAGAGGTAAAGGCTCTGAGACTAAGACTCAAAGAAATAATTGACAATATGAATGAGATAAGGAACCAGATAGGCGAGATAAAGAAAGAGATACAGGAGCTATCGCCACAATATGATGAGTTATCTAAGAAACTCGAAGAACTCTCTGAGCAGATAAATGAGCGTAGTGAACTAATAGACGAATTATCCAAACAGCTGGACACACTCTACCAAGAATACAAGGACACTATGGTGAAGCTGAAGGAGATAAAGCTTGCCAAACAGAAGGGTATACGGCTCGAAGAACTCGAGAAGAGGAGGGAGGAAATAAAGAAGAAAATGGAGAGAGGAGAGCCTCTGTCGTTCGAAGAGCTAAGAATACTATATGGAGAATTCTAAGCAGTACTACTAGTATCAAGACACGTACCTAACAACGTTTTCCCTATCTTCGAAACCTCCTTGTATCTCCACCATACGTCGATCAAAACGACTAGGCTTGATCTTTATAATTCATAGACAAGAGACTAAATATCAATGAATAATAACGTTATAGTGTGGAAATCATATCTGGAGCCAGAGACAGTTTCTACCGGGTAGTGGTAATAATAAGATGCCGAGAAAACAAAGTAGAAGAGAAAAAACCGGCAACGAGCACTATAAGCCAGTAATAGTAGTTGTAGATATCGACGACGATCTAGGAGAGGTATTAGGCAGAAGCCTCGTAAAAGGCTATGAAGAGATAAAATCCGCTGTTCTGGAATACGGTATGAAGAGGCCCACTGATCCAGACGTGAATGCGTTACTGGCAGGCCTGAACCTATATGATAAGCTGAGGAGTGAGGGACAGGAACCTGAGATAGTAGCTGTAGGAGGACACAGGATCGACTTCCTTGAGGCCCAGAAAAACATAAAGAGACATGTAGAAGAGGCGGTCAAGGATATCGAGGGAAAACCAGAATTCTATATCGTCAGTGATGGAGAAGATGAATTCGTTATAAGCCAGCTACTCCAGGAGTATGGAAGAATAGGAGGCTTCGAGAGGGTAGTTGTAGAACAGGATCTAGGTATAGAAGGAAGATACCTACTAATACTCAAATATATCAAGAAAGCCATGTTCGACCCCCGCTTCTCGCGATATCTATTGGGAATACCCGGCATAGCCGTAACAGTTTTCGCCCTCCTAAGTATAGCTGGACTAGCATCCCTTGCACTAAAGGTATCGGCTCTTGTCATAGGATTAGCCATGGCTATCAGAGGATTCAACCTAGAGGAATCCTTGGAGGCGGCAATTAGCTCGTTCCTGCTTTCGATAAAAGAACGATCATATCTACAAATAACAGGACTCATAATCCTCTTTCTAGCATTGTTCGTCGCCAGCTATACAGGATACGTAGCGGTAAAAGAGACGGAGTCTCTAACGATAAAAGTAGCAAAGATATTCCAGACGAGCATACCACTATTGGGTGCTGGTATAGCATCCTACATATTTATATCAAAAATATTCTATAAATTAACATATGAAGAACAAGGCATCCTAAAAGACGTATCAGCACTCATAGTCGTAATAGCAATGAGCGCTGCATTTTACAATCTTGGAATCTATATCGATAAGGTAAACCCAGCTGTTTTCACGGTCTCTTTATTCGTAGAGAGCGGATTCATACAATTCATAATTGCTGGAACAGGCATAGCAGCTATAATAGAGATGATTAGGAGAATATACTCTACGAGAGAGGAGGAGTCTAGCGACCGAAGTTCCTCGGTTGCTGAGCAAACCAGTCAAGAGCCCGGTCAACATCCTCAATAGTTATTTCTGGCCATAGTTTGTCCATGAAGTAGAGCTCGGCGTACTCACTTAAGAGCGGGAAGAATCCGCTGAGTCTCCTCATTCCACCTGTCCTAATAATTAGGTCTATGGGAGGATAACTAAGTGAGGGTATTGTCGATCCAGATTCACAGTATTTTCTTGCTTCCCAGGATCCAGAATAGCATATTCCTATAAGCAGGATTCCTTTCTCTCTATTCTTTGTTGTCTCAACCGTGAGTTGAACCTCCTTATATAACTTGTTGCTGAATATGCCTGGATCGCCTAGAACAAGAACCCGGATATCTTTTTCTTCTAGATCTTTATCCCTTCGCAGGTCTCGGAGCGCCATTATGGCTATGTCTTCTATTATTTTCTTTTCGTGAACAGGTCTATTCCTACAATTATCATAACTCAGACCATAAACGCTTACATATAGTACGCCACGTTTATTCAAGTACTTAACTATTTCAACGAGCTTCTTGTATCCGGTTTCGTATGCATTGAACAAATCAACTCCGTTTTTCCTAGCCCATCTCCTATTGCCGTCTGGTATTATTCCAACATGCATTGGTATCCTGGAAGGTTTCTGCATATTGTTACACCACGCTTGTTAATAGCTGGGATCCTCATTGTTTTGTTTGCTACGTGGCGTCTCGTGGCATCCCATTAAGTTCTTGACCAAGCCTCGCCTAATAAAAAATAGGTGAATAATGGATGGGTAATGTATCGTTGTGTAGTGTAAGAAAAGTGGGAGTCGCGACCATGAATCCAGGTAAATTAAGGGGTATAAGCAAGGCGTTTAAAAGATTCTGTAATATAGAGAAAATAATAGTTGTGGAGGTACCCGGCAAGCTTCCGTCTCAGCCTGTTGGGTCACTAGATATTACTAGGGGGGCATTTCTCAGAGCAATAAATGGTTATAGAGAGACAGGAGAAGCCGGCGTGGGCGTTGAAGCAGGTCTCATGGAGTTTTATGCGCCTGGAGGCTTTATCGAAACACAAGTATCAGTTATAATCATTAACGGAAAGGTATCTGTCGGGCTGAGCAGTTCATTTCCGCTACCGAGAAAAATACTTTCAAAAATGGTCTATGGCATAGAACTCGGGGGCCTAGTAGAGGAGAAAAGAAGTATAGATGATATCGGGGAATCAATAGGATATATTGGTCTCGCCACAGAAGGAGCAGTCACTAGAGAGGACCTGACGTTCCAGTCCGTAGTTATGGCTCTACTACCGTGGATCAAAGGATACGACTATGATCTTCCCTCGATAAAAGAATTCTCTGATCAGATCGGTCTGGAAGAACCCGATCTTTAAAGTAAATAAATATACCCGTAAAGGCAATGTGGAGAGAGGGGAGAGGAAGAATGGGAGTATATCAGTGGAGAGACCATAAGAAATTCACCGGCGGGAAAAGAAACTGGTATTATAAGGTAAAAAGAAAATATGCTCATGGACGCCTCTTCGTCCCCGCTATACTTTCCGAAGACGATACAGAGAAAAAAGAACTCATCAGAGTCAGAGGAGGAAACTATAAGGTTAGAGCGAGAAAAGTTAGATATGCAGTAGTATCAAATCCCAAGACCGGAGAGTCGAAAAAGGTAAAAGTACTAGCCGTGGTAGAGACACCTGCTAACAGAGAATACGCCCGGAGACACATAATTGTCAAAGGGACAATAATCGAGACAGAGATAGGAAAAGCAAGAGTAACCTCAAGACCGGGGCAAGACGGAATCGTTAACGCTGTATTAATAGAAGAAGCGAAGCAGTAAGCCCAAGAGATCTCAGTTCTCCCGGTTATTTCCTCATAACACTTAACTATTATAAGGAGAACCCTGTCCTTTAAGGAACGACTATTACCCAGAACCCAGTAGATTACTCTAACGTGGAGCCGGTGAAGATTAATGTTGCAGAGAGAGCATAAGGGTAAGAACGTTATCGTTTATCCATCGTATTTTGATGCTTCTCTCACGAGAAGACTCGGACGTAGAGTGAGCAAAGAGCTAGCAGTAAAGGATCCTCGCCCAGAAGATATTGTTAGGGCCGCTAAGCGTTTAGGGCTGGACGCCTATGTTGAGGAGGGACGATATCCCAGGGTCTGGTGGAAGTATTCTGCGCGTGTTGTTGTGAGTAAGGGTAGTTATTCTAAGCGTGAGATTCTGAGACTTATAGGCGAGGAGATTAAAAAAATTAAAAAATAATCTATATTATTTTATGTATTTAGTATATATCTGTCTACATGGAGAAATACTTAAGAAATAGAACCACAAATTGGGCTTAAACCCTAATAATACCGCCATAATATCATTATAAGCCCGGACTCCCCCCTCCCCCTTGGTGTAATAATTGGGGGAGAGAAGACTAAGACTGGGCCGTGTAAAAACCACTACTAAAACAGGCCACCTAGTAGTAGAAATAGAAGATAAAAACCTAAGACTTAGGCTTCAATGGCCGGTCCATACTATAGATGGAAGAAAAATAGGCGTGATCTCGGACATAATAGGAAATATCGATAAGCCTTATGCAGTGGTTAAACTCCTAGGCAAGGGGGAGGGTGTAAGAGAAGGAGATACATTGTTCGTGATTATCCCGGAGAGAAAACGTAGGGGTGCAAAGCGGCGTGGTAGACGACGTGGAGGTAAAGGACAAAAGCGACCTAGATCCCCGACACGACGATCTAGCAGATATTCCGGAACCAGTCCTAATCTACGAGGACAGCGTGGAAAGCGTGGAGCACGACGGAGAAGATAAGACGAGTCAGAAAGCCAAGTCTATCAACAAGCGGTTGCATGAGGAGACCCCTCCAAGGAGGATTTTATATGATTCGAATTTTGTATATGACTCTCGTTATGGGGTAGTAGTTGATAGGGATACAGGAGTAATCATGAACGATGTAGTAATAAGTGATGGTCCAGAGTGGAGGAGTTTTCGAGAAAACGGCACGAAGGGACTGGTAAGAGGTTCTACTCCATTAGATTATACCAGACACGATCATGGAGTCCACGTAGAGTTCGGCTTTGGATCCAAGAGAGCTAAGGGAAGCCCGCGTAGAAGTATTCTAAACTATAATATTAGAAGTGGTCTCGCACAGGAAAAAATTGTACGAAAAGAAATCATCGCTAGGACCTGTGCAAACAGGGCACTCAAGCACTTCGAGGGAATTAATACTCATACAGAGCAGATAGTCCACTATATTATAGGAAGATATTTTGAAGTAAAGAAAAGCAGAAAGGAGAACGTCACCGAGAGAGAAGCCCGGATACTTGCCGCCGCTGCTGTAATTACTGCAGTACGCCTAACTAATCTTCCTGTTCCACGCAACAAGATACTAGAATACTTCAGGGACATGTTCGCTGGGAGACTTGATGTCTCCAAGGATCTAGAGCATGAGATATGGACAATGATGAGGAAGTTGTCAGAATACGGAATAAAGAAGGGCTTGATGAGAATAATAATGGAAGAGCAAAGGAGGCGTGGTGGCAGATATTTATTTGACCGAGTTAAGACGTTTGTTAGATTAATTGTTTCAGAACTAGAATGGAGCGGTAAGTATCCCGGATTAGACCAGAGACTTGCAAATGCTACTATTGACCTTCTTGAGACGATACTCTATAAGTCAGGAGTAATGAAACCGTTGCCTGGAAAGAAACCCGAAGCTATAGCAGCGGCTGCAGTGTATCTTACGGCGAGACTAATGAACTTTGATGTAAGTCAAAAAGAAGTAGCAGACATAGTATGGATAAAGGAGTCAAACGTTAGAAAGGCATTCCGCTTCCTAATAGAGGATCTAACAATAATGGTGTATCTTTAGATGGATGATCCACGTAAATCCCACTTTATTTTATAAGGACAGATTTTATTGTTCATAATCAATACATAAATCCCCTAGATTCAATTAAAATATCAATATGGACACAGAATATATCGGTATTACACGTAAATGCTGATATAAGAGGAAGGTGAAGGAAAAGAATGCCTAAACACCAGTTGAGCGAGCTCGAAAAGAAGGCACTTGAACTGATTAAGAGCAGGGATGGAATTCTTCAAAGCGAGCTGTGGAAGACACTTGGTCTCGATAGTAGGGAGGGATCAAGACTCGTCCTTCGTCTAGTAAAGAAAGGGCTGGTCAAGAGAGAACAAGTATCCGTTAATGGCAGAAGAACCTATAGGCTCTTTACTATAGAGGATAGAGCAAAGAAAGTAAGTCTCCTAATCGACATGTCTACAGCTATAAGAATACCTTGTACGACTTGCCCGTTCTTCGACGAGTGTGGTCCTAGAAACTTCCATGACCCCAGCACATGCATCCTACTAGAAATATGGCTCCAGAGAGAAGTAGAAAGGAGAAGACAAATACAAGACACGTACACTAGACCACAGCTCAAAGTAAAACAGTAAAGGATTCTTCAAGCACCTCGTATTCTATCTCGAATGTTTTCTTATCAAATACGATACAATGCTAAATGGAGCATTAGTCCGTATTCCTAACGGTGAGAAGTGCGTTCGGGAAGCTCTATAACCAAGAGCAATAAGATCCTCAATCAGCCTTTCTCTCCGAGGCATACTCGTAGATACAGCAGAGGCGACAAAGTCAATTCTATAATGAATACAATCAGTACAAACATTAGTCTCGGAAACCAACACGTCTATTAACTTGCTTATACGATCGAAAGTCTCTAGATACCCGAACCGGGGCAAACTATCCCTCAGTCTCTCCAGGAATCCAGGATCCGCTAACGGCCCCTTCCAAAGCGGGCCAATAACTACACCCCTTTCTCCGCTCGGACAAGATACCTCTCCGAGAAAGGTCCGCTTCATTTCCCTACAGTATGTAGCGTATCCAATCATTGACTCAAGCATAGCATCGGCTTTCTTCGAACCACGTTCCAAAAGTAAATAGACCCTATAGTAATGATCCGTATAGTATGATAGGAGAGGCCGAATACTCTTGTCAAGAGATGCGGCTGTTCTAGACAGGAACCCTAATAGTACTCTTAAGCCAACTTCCTTAGACTCCGGAGTCTTTCGTATCTCCACCCAATATTTCCGTCGAGCGGGTCGAGACTTGCTACCTTCAAGAACCCCCAAGTCAGTTGCAGTAAAAGCGGCCAGTCCACGGTGTCCAGTTGTATAGAGAGCTTCTCGTGCAAATGGAGCAGGGCTCCCAAAAGGATCAATGTCAACGTATAAGATCGGTTCATGATACTCGGTCCGTACAGTGTTTAGTAGCCTGTTAGCATCCATTTGATGGATTTTTACTCTATCTCTAACATTGTTTAGCACCGAGTTAGATTCTATGAGTCTCACAGCCAGAGGATCTACGTCATTCGCACGGATATATTCTAGACCACTGACCTCGAGTGCGAGCCTTACTGCACGTACACCGGTGCCAGAGAGCGCGTCTATCGCTTTTATCGGCTTATGCGGCGCATGCATTCTTATATATGAGTCTAAGACTAGGACGCTGAGATCCCTATTAAACACCATTATAGGGTTATAGAATACTGGGAGCCATGCAGGCTCGAATCTATCTCCTTGAATAGCATGTGAAGGATCCGGTATGTGAATAAGCGCTTTTCCTTCCCTAATTACTGCAGTATTCATTTCTTATCTCCTCTACATATCCAAGAAACCTGGAAGTGATGAGGTCGCGGTTCTGCCTGGTCATATATAGGACTACACCTTTCCTCTCTACAAGAAGATATATCTCGGGATCACTTGTTTTCAGCCTTCGATGAATAACCCCTATGACCGGCTTATCGCCTAGAAGGACGTCTACTATCAAATTTCTAAGACTCGAAACCTTCAGTTCCATGGGGCCAATTTCATCGATTATAAATATATCGACCTCACTACCAAGGAGTTCACCACGTAAAATCTCAACCGCTTCATTCACATCATCAATACAAACACCGTACCTTCCTACTCTAAGAGGAGAATGATATCCTCTCCGTGCAAGACACCATTCTCTGCCCCTGAGATCTCGAATGTTAAAACCTAGCCGATAGCCCTCGCTTGACCTCAGCTCGGGAGCTAGGAATCCTGCGAGACGACATGACTTTTCTAGAATCTCAACTGCCTTGTATACTGCGGTTGTCTTCCCGCTCCCCGGCTCCCCTGTGAGAAAGATTCCTCTAGGTCTCGTCATCATTGTTCTTCTTTTGCTGTCCACTTTCAGCGACCATTCTCATAAATTCCCATGAATTATAGGCTAATATTCCTTCCTTACGAAGCTCTTGAGCAACCTTTTGCTTCTCAACTATTACATATCTCTCTTTTACATCAACCGTGTCAGCCATCCGGTTGAGATAATAGATCTTCTCAATAATTCTCTGACTACTCTCCCTGGGATGCTCCACTAAGACCGTGATCTTGTCCTCGTATCCCTTTCTTGCAGTAAGGTCTACGACAGTCCTCTTAGCATGAGCTATACTATACCCTTTGGACAGGAGGGCGTTCGCGATTTTCTCTTCGGTCTCTGTATCGAAAATTAATGATGACGTACGAGGCTCTTTTCTCACGGGCTTAAAGATGTTGACTGGTTTAACGATATCCTCTCCCAAGACCTTGATTAGTTTCTCTCCTTTCTCTATGCTGGGCTCCATGTTTCCTTTCTCGTACTCGTATATTGCTCTCCTGGAGACGCCAACCAGTAATGCTAGATCGCCTAAGCTCATATTCTTTTCAAGACGCTTCTCCTTTATTTTTCTACCGTCGATACTCAGCTTGAAGCAGTCTTTCCCCTCATAGATATAGATCTGTTCTTTTCCTGAGAGAATATTATTCAAGGTCTCAGGAGTCACAATCCTAACTCCGCCCTTCTCATAAGCGACGCCATCAATTAGAGGAGTATCAGACCTGTATAAGGAGACTATTATTGCGGGAACCTCTAGGACAGAAGATAGATTATGTAGTTCTTGGATCTCGCTTCTAGGAAGTGTATCTGCATCATAGGCTACTTTTACAAGGAGTTTCTTACCGTTTCTAAACTTAACCACTAGATCAACGCTTCGTCTCTCAATACTCTTAGGGTACTCTAGAACTACAAGTTGTTCTGCATGCTTATACAGTACTGCCAGTGTCTGATAGAGTAGTTCTTTTGTAGCAGCGTCCTTAATCATAGTGCATCTCCTTATCCATTCCATTAAATATAATATGTACTTCTGAATGTTAAAATAGTATATTTTCCATAGCACCTTGAGAGCCTAGGCAACGTATCCTCTAGATACCGACGTGGAACAATATGCTGAGGAATCCAAGGGGGATGCAGGAGGATAACACGGCATTACGGTACATATGCTATGATCCATTAACACCATTATGACTGTGAGGCGGACAATTGGCCTTCTTAGCTGCATCATTAAGCTGTGAACATAGAGTACACACCAAGTCTTTATACTGGACATAGGCGGAATCCGTGTAGAGGCCCTGGTTCTTAATTATTATATCGGCCATTTTCTCGATTACACGATAATAGTCTTGATTCATAAGTAGCTGTTCGATTAGTTTTGTTCCTCTCTCGCCTTTCATGTAGTTTGTCACGGATGCAGGTGTTATTCCGAGTAACTTTGCCACGTGGTACCTTGTAAGATTGCGGTGCTCGATAAGATACCTTACTAGTGCTGCTCTTATCGACGGTATTATTAGTCTTGACGCTTTCTCACATGGTAGCTCTGCCAGCGGCATGTTATGTTTACCCCGCGTCACGCTGTTTGTGAGGGTGTAACTGTTATCGATTGGAATTGTCCATTCAATGATTTTGTCTGATAAGACTTAAATCTAGCTAATCTATATAGAAGGGTAAATAGTCCTGTTAACGATTCAGGTATGGCAGGTGAATAGAGATGCCGGACTACTACACAATTGATACAAGTGAGGCATTCCAAAGAGAGCTTCAGGAGACGCTACTTGACATGGTTAATCCTGTGACTGTAGACGTGTTCATAGGACCAAACTGTGAGACCTGTGACGACACGATCCTACTACTAAAAATGATGGAAGACAACAGTCCCAAGGAGAACGGTGAACCAAAGCTGAAAGTTAGAATCTTCGATAAATCGATAGAAAAGCACCTAGAAGAATTCAAGAGGCAGAGCGTCGAGAGAGTTCCAACAGTAACAATGATAGACGGTTACATCAGATACACTGGAATACCAGCCGGAGAGGAGATAAGAGGACTCATAGAGACTATTCTAAGAATAAGCGAAGGAGACTCGGGACTAGAAGAACACACCGGGGCACAACTAGAAAAACTTAAGGAGAAAGTACACATAGAAGTAATCGTGACACCTTCATGCCCATATTGTCCATACGCGGCTCTACTTGCAAACATGTTCGCCTACGAAGCCTACAAGAGAGGAAACCCCAAGGTGATAGCAGACACAGTAGAGGCATATGAGAACAGCGATATAGCTGACAAGTATGGCGTGACAAGCGTTCCAGCCATCGCAATCAACGGGAAGATGGCGTTCATAGGAGTACCATACGAAGAAGACTTCATACGATATGTTGTCGCGGCCTCAGAAGGACGCCTAGAAGAAATATTACTCAAAGACTATGGCGACGCAACAGGACTATAACGTAAAAATCATTCCCCCGACATAATTTTCAGAAATAATTAGCGGGGCCGTTGCTTATTTCTCAGCTTAAACAGTGGTTTTCTCACGTTTATTTCTACTTTATACCATGAACCCCAGGGCAAAGGTATTCGCCCTAGCTCGTGTTGGAACAAGAGTAGTTCTCGTCCACGACAATCATCAATAGAAGCTTGCTTAACAGGAGCCCTCACCCTTACCTCCGCAACACCGTCATTCACCGGTGAGTACGCTAGCAGGTGGAGAACCAGGCTATCTGGATCAACGCTGTAGACGAGTACAATACTATTACTCGATCTAATATGACCTAAACCCTCGGCACAGTACTCTATCGGCTTATATATTATCGAATCCTCTACTGCTAATCTTAAAGCGGTTAAGGGACCTCCAAGACTAATGCGTAGAGATCGACTATATTCTATCTCCAGTTTCCCAGGTTGTACTCTAACACGGAAAGGATGCCGGGAGCCAATCGCGATGCTTTTACCCTCGTAACCTGCAGACAAGGCCACA
>CAYROE010000001.1:39446-60067 GCA_964425855.1 uncultured Desulfurococcales archaeon
CGACGAATCTATACGGATATAGCATAGTTATAGGTGTCTCGTAGAAGGTGGTCTTAATCTCTAAGGATCCTTTCCCGTCCTTATTTGAGAACGTTATGCTAGACTTCTTCCATACACTGGCGATCCAGTTCTCTCCTTCATATATATCTAGCTGGAGCGTTTTAGAGGAACCTATCAGCGTATGAGGATTCTCCAACCTGAATCCTTTAAGCTCTATACTGGTATCTAGGTCCTTAAAAGAGGACTGAAGGCATCCTCCGGATAATGAGTATCCTTGGAGGGAATGAAGCCCTCCCGGGAAAACCTTATAGGATCCTAGATCAAGGCAATGTCTACTGTTTAATCCAGCATTATCCATTATTATTGGAGAGATGAGTGGCCATCCTAGCGGATTAACTATCATGGCATTCTTCGTGCATGGTATTCCTAGTTTATCGAATAGTCGTTGTGTGGATGAAAGATTATCTGTATCTATAGGGATGATGCTGGCCTCGACCCTTCCACTAGGGTTGTGGAGAAGCTCGGTATAGAGGGAGTTGTTACCGGCTACATAGTATGTTTTACCACAGCATCCCAGACTTAGATTAAGATTTATGTCTTTTCCGGGGTCTATTCCCAGGTGATATAGTGCTTTTACAATGCCGGGTAATCTAGTTAAATAACTAGGGGACTCTTGTAGGATTCTTAATGCCAGATCTGTCCAATCTGGTGAGCCGGGGGCTCTACAGCGTCTCGATGAGCTTATCGATAATGTTTTCGGGGATTTGTCTGACGACGCCAAATAGCCTCTCTCCCTCTTCTAGATCTACGCTTCCGCCAATTGATTCTAGTCTGCTAGCAATAGATGATGTTGCTTTCTTCCCCCTTATTAATACGTATAGAGAATACATGTTCGAGGCATTGTCTTCTTTGAGGGAGATTTTGACGCCTTCGAGGAAATTGTATGCGACAAGTTTTTTCTCAGTGATAAGCGATCCTGTGAGATTACTATATTTTATCTCTTTGAGGTATATCTTGTAGCCTTTATTCTTAAGATATCTAGCAATAGACTCCATACGTCCTCTACCCATTGTATTGAATTATGGAACAGGTGATTGATAAAGGAGATGGGGGTGTCGGGTCGCGGTAATTTCTTCACCGTTCTGGAGGGGGCAAGATGGCCTCATCCACCCTCGATAGTATCTTGTCGTATCTTGAGATAAAATAATATAGTTAGAGTCCGGGGGTCCTGGTTTTAAGGGATCAGACAGAGTTTCTAATTGATTCATCGCTAAGTATAATATTACTCGGAAAAGCTTCAAAGAGAAGACGTGTTCATGATTGATATCCAAGGATTATTTTCCACTATAGATGATTGCTAGACACCCTAAATGGTATTACAGTAACAATTCAGACCCCGGGATCCTACCATGAGTGGATCATTAAGAATCCCTAGAGATGACAGTAATGAGGCTGGTGCGGGCAAGATGTCGCAGTTATCTTATTGGTATATTAAATGGGCAATACCTGCGGCGGTAGTCGATGTAGCTGCAAGAATAGGTGGAGGATGGAGCAAACAGCAGATAATGAGGGGACTCGAGGCATTATCAAATACTAGTGTTTCATGGGTTAGTGAACTCGCGCAGGAACTAGCCACTAATACTGTTCTTCTCGACAGTATCCTGTATGAAATAAGGAATGGTATGAGGCCAGATTCTCAGCTCGTTGGAAAGATACTCTCCAGTATACGCCAGGAATAGAAATAGTCTTATTTATTATTAGACTAGGCTCTCAGATAGTTCTTGATCATATTCTCTAATAATCTTGAGAGACTATTCCTTAGCACGGATCTTATCGAGAATATTGCTTTATGGATTTTCTCATCGTCGGAGTATACGAACACGTACAGGAGGATCACTGAACTCACCTTTGCCAGTGCATTTAGGTAGAGAGAGTTAAATTGACGATGCATTTTCAAACTTTCTGCGTTGAAGATAGTTCGTTTGTCGAAATCTACTATGATACTATCTTTGTCTATTTTGTTTCCAAGCTCTTTTCTTATGTTCTCTATTATAGATTCTTGTATTTTTTCTGTAGATGCTAATATGTTAGTGAAGACTTGATTAGCGATATCAAGGGCGTCTCTGTCTCCACTGTATTTTTGTATGATTGTAAGCAGGCTGTCGGGTCTTTTTACAAGAGATACTGGGAGAAGATCTCTTCTACTGATTATGCTCTTAGCCCATCTGGATGCTATATTGTCGGTAGCATGGATCATTTTAGTGATAAGGTATTCGAGGTCTGAGTCTGTGTAGAGGAATTTCTGCTGTACTATGAGATCAGCCATATGTACGGGATCATAGAGAAGTGAGGGTGTATCTAGGTGTTTTTTTAGCTCGCTCGGAACGATTTCATCCCATACCCTGAATAATCCTTCTATTATCTTGTTGAGTGCAATGTTTATTGAGAGGCTCTTATGATGATAGTATACGCTCTTGTACATCTTATACCTTGCATCGAAGATGTCTTCGAGACTACTCATACTCTTATCGTGTATTGATAGTTGAAGTTCTCCATTCTCATCTCTTATAATGTCTAGTCCATGTACTAGTCTATCCGTGTCAATTATTCCGTATACAACGCCTGTCATTTCACCGTCTCTTTCCAAATAATCTAGTCTATCAGCATCAAACACATCGTGAGATATAAGGCTTCCCAACAGTCTCAAAGCACTTGCCCTAAAGCCCAAGTACTCGGAATCATCGTCTATAAAGAAATTACCTCTAAGAATGTTAGAGACAGTTCTTAGAAGCTCTACAGAGTCGCCACCATAGTTCTGCTTGACATAGTCCGATAATACATCAATATACTCAAGCGTAAAGACCTCATGGAGCTTTTTAGTCCTTGTGAGAGGAGAATATCTCCTTATGATTTCTTTAATCTCCTGCATAAAGCCCTCGGGGATACGTTGATCCAGAGAAGAAGCCCACATACTCATGTCTATGATTGTTTGTAGGCTTATCTCGAGCTGATGGCTAAATGGAAAGTGTCCTATGTCGTGTAATAGCCCGAGCAGCCTAGCAGTTTTTACAAAATTGTCCGGACCTATATCGCACCTAGCAAAAATTTCCCTGCACAAGTCGCTATTTCTCTGAGCTATGTAGGATATCCTTTCGGCCATTATACCGGCCAAGTGCATTACTCCGATACTATGGCTGAATCTAGTATGAGTGGCTCCTGGAAAAACAAGATTGCTTAGTCCTAGTTGCTTTATATTATGTAACCTTCTTAGAAACGGATGCTGCATTAGCATGTATTCGAGATCACTATATGATATAAAGCCATGAATAGGATCTCTTATTATTCCCCTATAGTTTATCGTGGATTGTTTCTTAGGCAGTATCGGTTTATGCATTTCGATACACCGCTGATATGAGGGATGTTTTGATTGAGGCATCATGATTCTAGGTGTTCCGTTTATCACTAGTCTGGTTATAGGTAAATATTATATTGTACATCAATATATGTAGCTGTTTAAAAATCTAAACAATACATCATGCTATCCGGGAAATCTAACATTAAGCCATAAATGAGGGACCAGGATGAAAGCAGACATACACATAGTAGGGGCAGGACCAGCTGGAGCGACGCTGGCCTATCACTTGTCTAAGAAAGGGTATACGGTCCACGTCTACGAGGCGGCACATAAGCCTGGAATGAAGCCGTGTGGAAGAGCTATCCCTGGAGTGGAGGGAATCGGAGTAAATATACCGGAGAACTGTATCCAGAGGCCCCTGAGAGGCGCTAAACTCTATGTAGATGGAGAAGAAGTATTCGATCTCCACGGATTGAACGGATACATAATAGATAGAACATGCATGTTCCAGGCGTTGATTAATGAATCCGGAGCAGAAGTATTTTACAGATCTCGGTATGATCCCAATACCTCGACTGTACGAGTCAATGGCTCAGACAAAATAACAATACCATCCAGCGCCATCCTAGTAAATGCAGGAGGCCATGCATACTATCCAGGTGAGAAAATAAACGCTATACAATACATTTACAAGACCAGTATCCTCGACAAACAAGACACAATAGAAGTATACTTTGATACCAAATTAATAGGCTATTATTGGGTATTCCCCAGTACACTAGGATACGCTGAAGTAGGAGTAGGCGGATATGCTGACTTCAACACGCTAAGAGTCCTTCTCGAAAAGTTCACATCAAGAGATCCAAGATTCAAGGATAAGACTCCATCCAAAATAGAAGGAGCAAGAATAGCTGTTGGAGGCATCAAGATAAATAAATACAATGGCTCCATAACTATAGGCGAGGCAGCAGGCTTTGTTCTTCCATTAACAGGAGAGGGCATCAGGCCGAGTATGCTGTCGGCGTTATCATTATCAGATGCAATAGAGAAAGGAAAGAATCCAATCAGAGCCCTTGAAAAGAGCAAGATAGCCGAATCAATAATGATACAGAGACGAATCCTGGAAGGTGTCAAGAAGCTAAGTGTCCCCGAGAGACGAGAGCTCCTGCGAAATATCCCAGGAAATCTCCACGCCTCGATAGCTCTAGGAAACATTAGTAAGATGAGCATTACGAAGGCTCTCGTATCGAAGCCAAAGATAGCAAAGATGTTGATAAAAATGGCATTTGCGTAGAGGATACCATTGTTGTATGGTTGTCTTTACCATGACATAGTATTATTCGTCTAGTCGATCCTACATATCTAAGGGTGTATTGTTATGAGAAAGAAGCCTTCTAATAACGAGCTAAAAGTAGACGAAAGAGACCTACAACTATTAGGCATACTTGAAAAAGATTCACGGACCCCATGGACCCGCGTAGCAAAGGAAATGGGAGTAAGCGAAGCCACTGTATACTTGAGAGTGAAAAAACTCGAAGAAAAAGGAGTCCTAGAAGGATTCAGCATAATAGTTAATCCTTCCAAGCTAGGACTAGGAATAACATTAATCGTAATGCTAAGAGTCCGAGCACATTATATTAACAAAGTAAAGAATAGTCTTTCAATAAATAAGTATGTAGTCGAGCTGTATGAGACCACAGGCTACTACAACTTACTAGCAAAAATCCTTGCACCGTCACTCTCAGATATTAACGAAATAATAGACGAAATATACTCTCTCAAAGGCGTGGAAGAAGTCGAATATATTGTTGCCTTACGAGAAGTAAAGCGGGTAAAACGTATAGTCAATGAGGTCATACTCTTGAACCAATAGATAATCTCGATAATGGATGGCGGTCATGCGAGAGCCTCCGGCCATCCTATCCGATTATTTAGCCATGGTTTGCTATTCTTCATCCCGCCACTAAGCCATGATATGAAATAATGTTTAAAGGAGCCTTTAAACAGAGTCGTCAAAGAACTGGCTTAGAGGATGAGATTTATCGATTAAGCGTATTAAGAATATATCCGGCTATCTCATAGAATCCTTCTCCACCCTTCTTGCCCGCTATGTAGTCAGAGATCCTTTTAATCACAGGATCAGCATCAGCGGGACAAGCCTTAAAGAATTCATCCATGAACATCTCGGCATCGTTTTCTCCGTCTCCCACAACAGCCACATTGTGTGGTTCGACGCCAAGTAGCTCAATTACCTTCAATATGCCTCTTGCTTTACCAGCTCCCGGAGGCTGTACATGAATAGCATATCCACTATTTAGGGTTCTGAAGCCGTATTTCTCAGCGATTTTCATGACTTTTCCCGCTAAATTATCCAGCTGTGACTTATCCTCGGCTAGAAACGCAAGATCATATAATCGGAATCTATTCTGCCAGCTCTCCCGAAGACCCAGAGCCTTTATCTCATTAACGAGCTCTGGAGGAGGTCTTCTATCGCATAGATGTATTAATTTTCCATTGTAAAGTATAAGACATCCATTTTCTCCTATTGATGGGCCAGAGGCTCCCACATATCTCGCCAAGCCAGCCGTAATGGGTAAACTGTTACCACTTATCAAGGATACTCTGATCCCAGACCTCTCAAGCATGCGTATGGCTCTTATGGCCTCCAAGGCAAGTATTAATGACCCTCTCTTCTCGGTCAAGGTACCATCGATGTCGCTTGCAACTAGCTTAATCATAGTTATGTCACCATAGTCTGTGAGACGCCAACTCTCGTCATGGGTGTTCATCATGTGGATAGTTAATCAAGCCTTTAAAGCTAAACTGGGGGACACCTAAACGGGTGCATAAACAATGACGGAAATGTATAGGTGGAACTGGATAATAGAGTGGGGTACTCCTGCAAGTGCTCATATGCATGCCGTCAAGAGATTTATTTATCATGGAAAGAGCGAGTTCCAGGAAATCCAGATAGTGGAATATGAAGAACTAGGCAAGGCCTTAGTGCTTGATGGAAAGACGCAGTCGGCCCTGGTAGACGAATTCGTGTATCACGAAGCACTAGTCCAACCAGCACTTCTTCTACATGGAAATCCCGAAAAAGTACTCGTGCTGGGAGGAGGCGAAGGAGCAACTATAAGAGAAGTACTTAGGTTCAAGTCGGTTAAAAAAGTAGTCATGGTAGACATAGACCCAGTCGTTATTGAGGTCGCGAAGAAGTATCTTCCTGAATGGCACCAGGGATCCTTTGATGACCCCAGGCTCGAGCTAGTCATAGGTGACGGTTATAGATATGTCCTAGAAGACGAGGAGAAATTTGACGTAATCATTGCGGATTTAGCAGATCCAATAGAGGCTGGCCCCGCTTACAAGCTCTATGTAAAAGAATTCTATGAGGCAGTAAAGAGGAGATTAATGCCAGGCGGCGTATTCGTAACCCAGGCAACAAGCCCTACACAGATGCCATATACACATGCAGTCATATACAACACAATTAAGAGCGTCTTCAAACATACTTCGTATTATCACGTATATGTAAAGAGCTTCGACGGTGTATGGGGCTTCGTTCTTGCAAGCGATGAAAAAGACCCAGAGTCCCTCTCAGGAATAGACATAGATAAACTAATTGTAGAGAAGATAAAGGGAAACAACAGATTCTATGACAAGATAGCACATCTCCATATGTTTAGTGTACCAAAATATCTCAGAGAAGAAATAGAGTCTATAAAAGACGTAGCGACACTCGATAATCCAATTTTCACTCCGGCATAAAAGTGTGGGAAAGACTAACAGGATAGTCTATCCATCTTTTTCTTTATCATCAGCACTCGTCGTATGAGAGAGCCAGAATATTCTAGTATAGTCAGCATCGCCAAGCCCTCTTTCAACAGCTGATAAATATTTTTCAAGAGTAGCAGCTGTAGCCGGTAGAGATATGTATTTCTCGAAGCCTGCATAGACCGCGTATGCAAGATCCTTGGCCGCTAGTTTAAGCCGGAAACTGGCTGGTTTCTCTGGATCGCTCGTCATTCTATCAATGTACTTGGAGGCTAGTGTAGAAAATACTGTTTTCTCTAGAATTTTCTTGACAGTGTTCTTGTCTACACCATAGGCCTTGGCCAAGTTTAGGCTCTCGGCTAGTGCATTTACAGAATTAATGAGGAGCAGATTAAATGATAGTTTTAGTGCTTGGGCTGTTCTAGGATCATTTCCTAGATATATTATCGATCCTATTTTCTCCATTATACTGTGGGTGAATCCTACACAATGTTGCTCGCCGGCTACGAGCAGTATGGCTTCGCCTCTCAGGACGGTTTTAGGCCCGCCAATTATTGGGGATTCAATATAGCAACCGCCATTGTTTTCAACGTATTCCTTTACGTTTGATACTGTGAAAGGTTGATGTGTTCCAGTGTTCACAATTACCAGTCCATCAATTCTCCTAAACGTGCTTATCACGCTATAAAGAGCGAGGTCGTCGGAGAGTGCTAGAAATACCGTGTTTGCTCTTTGAATAGCGTCGATAGGAGTGGACGCTATTTCAGCGTTTATTTCTGATGCAAGATCTTCTGCACGGTGCTTGGTCCTGTTCCATAGTATTAACCTGTATCCATGCCCAGCCAGTCTCCGGGCAATTGCAGACCCCATTCTACCTGTACCAATCACGGACACCGTCGGGAGAGGGATATCACTTGTCACGTTTTTCACACCTTATAAACATGTAATTCGACGATCACTATATATCCTCCAGTAATGATACAATGGTGTTAATGGATGGCTGACAAAACAATGGCAAGGATATGTCCAAGATGCGGAAGAAGTAACGACGAGATAGAATTTATCGGTAGCCTCTGTAAAGACTGCTATGTCGAGACCGTAGGAATTGCCCGTATACCTGAAGAAATCAGCTTTACATACTGTAGATACTGTGGAAGATACAAGTATCAAGGAGGCTGGAACGAGCCCTCCGATACGATAGAGGACACTCTGATAGACTATCTAGTACTCGTATTATCACGTAAAGCGAAGCCCTCGAGAGAAATTAACGAAGTATGGATAAACTCAGTGAAGCTCGACAGGCCGTTTGTGGGGCCAGGCCTATACAGGGCACTGGTAGAGATAGGAGGACGACATGGTGAGACGACGGTTACAGAGGAGCGAGTGATTACAGTTCGAGTAAACATGGCAGTGTGTCCCCTATGTACAAATAGGTTAACGAAAAGAGGCTATGAGGCAGTAGTTCAGATTCGTGGTTCAAGCGGGAGGTTAAGTGAAGACCTAAGAAAGAGGATAGACGACTTCCTAGAAGAAGAACTGGCAGGCGTCTTAAGGGAGTCAATAATAGATCTCGAAGAGAAAAAGGAGGGCCTCGACCTACTTATAAATGACTCGAGTGCGGCTCGAATGATAGCATCTAAGATAAAGTCTGCATTCATGGGTAAAACAATAGAAACATACAAGTTGATAGGTAGAAAGCCTGATGGTTCTAGGAAGGGAAGGTTAACTATCTCTGTAAGACTCCCAGATATAGCTCCCGGCAACATTCTAAAGATAGGAGATAAATTATACTTGTTCCTAGAAGTCTCACGGGGAGGCAACCCCATCCTAGTTGACTTACAGTCGGGAACAGAAATCAATGCAAATCCAGAATTTCTATGGAAAAGGGGTTTCTCACACTACGAATCAGGCATGGAATACAGGAAACTAATGTTGATAAGCAGAGATAACTCGATAACGTTTCTAGATGCGTCAGCAGGATATAGCCAGGTACTTGATTTTCCCCGCGATAGAGTCCATGTCTATGTAGAGGACTTCGAGCCTGGTAGAATCTTTAAAGTTCTAATAGTACGAGGACGCGCTTATGTACTGGGTTACGAGGATAATGAATAAGCAGTAGGTGAAACATGATGGCGAGAAAGAAGAGGTATAGGCCCGAGAGGAAGAAGGAGACGCCTCTACCCGACGAGGAAGAGGGTACAATTCTATGCGTTGTCCAACGTAATTTGGGCGGGGGATTCCTTGAAGTTCTCTGCACTGATGGAGAAGTCTACAAAGCATGGATACCTGGCAAGATGAGGAGAAGAGTATGGATGAGGGAGGGCGACGTAATATTATTCTTGCCGTGGGGGACGTCGGATATGAAAGGTGAGGTAGTATATCGCTACTGGAGAGACGAAGTCAAAAAACTAATAGAGATGGGCTATATCACAGAAGAGTTCTTAGAGGAGGTAATAGAGTAACGTGGTAAAGGCGAGAAGACTAAAAAGGAGAAGAGAAGAAGAACGTAAGAGAAAAGATAGAGATCTAATTAAAACAGTCGAGGAGGTATTTGATTCCTTCACATTATCTCACGTTTTCCGACTAGAGAAGAAGGGCATAATATGGGAGTTAAAGGGGGTAGTAAGCTCTGGGAAAGAAGCTAGAGTATACTGGGGAAAAGACAAACGTGGAAACGACATTGCTGTTAAGATATATCTCTCTGCCACAGCAGAGTTCAGGAAAAGCATCAAAAAATACATAATTGGTGATCCTAGATTTGAGAATATTCCAGGAGGGAATTTTCGAAAACTTATCTATGAGTGGACCAGGAAGGAATATAGAAATCTAAAGAAAATGAAGAAGTCGGGAGTTAGAGTACCCGAGCCATACTCTTTCTCAGGAAATGTCCTAGTAATGGAGTTTCTGGGCGAATCTGGATACAGGGCTCCTCTCGTTGTAGAGGTAATAGAAGAATTATCAATAAAAGATATTCAAGAATACTTCGACGATATTATTGAAAACTATAAGAGAATGGTGTGTGAAGCAGGGTTAATCCATGCTGATCTAAGTGAATACAACATTATGATTTGGCAGGATAAGCCATGGATAATAGACGTATCACAAGCAGTAGCTCTAGGACACCCGAATGCACAGGAATTCCTAAAGAGAGATATTGTTAATCTATTCAGGTTCTTCGGGAAGTTTATAGATATAACCTATAGTGAAAAAGATCTATTGGAGGAGTTGTCAAAATGTCTCATGGAGAAGGAAAGATAAGGCCGAAAATATATGTTAAGGTTCCACCAGAGAGGCTGGGATCAGTCATTGGAGAAAAAGGCAGTGTAAAAAAGCAGATAATGGACGCGACCGGCACAAGAATAAGTATCGACACCGAGAACGGCATGGTAATAATAGAGCCAGAAGTAGACGGGGTTCCACCTATAAATCTAATGAAGGCCGGGGAAATAATCAAGGCTATCGCCTACGGTTTTCCGCCAGAGAAAGCAATGAGGCTTCTAGAAGAGGATCAAATCCTAGTAATAGTTAATCTCAAAGACTATGTAGGTGACTCTCAGAACCATCTTACAAGAGTAAAGGCCCGGATAATAGGTGAGAAAGGAAGAGCTAGAAAAACGCTTGAAGAAATGACAGGCACTTATATCAACGTGGGCGACTACATAGTAGCTATAATAGGAGACTATGAGAGAGCAATGGCTGCTAAGAAAGCGATAGAGATGTTGGTCGAAGGCAGAATGCATAGCACGGTATATAGGCACCTTGAGAGAGTTCTGAGAGAAATTAAGAGGAGGGAGCATTTAAGGCTGTGGGCAAGAGATGAATTCAAGTAGGAAGGAGGGACTATTCCCATTTCATCTTTCTAGAAACAATCATAAGTTATATTATAGGATAGATGCTTCATAATAATAACTTGTAACGTGATATACTTAATCTAAAAGGGAGGGGGCAATGATGTTAGCCTGCGACGAGCGGAGCCCGGTTGCGGGCGGTGAGAAGGAAGAGCCGAATGAGCCCCCTATTAAAATAACGACGGAAGATACCGACGAAGGATGCAAAGTTAGGATACTCAATGGAGCGCCTGTAGTAAGACAAATAGAGGTAGTATTAAAAGAACCATTCTATCATTTTAACTCGCTGGTCGGAAAATACGGATTCTATATCAAGCCGGTTCATAAGATCTATAAGACAATTAATGGTGTTAGGAGAGTATACGCATACTATGGAAAATACTGGCTAAAACGGGAAGGCAACAAAGTTGTATACGCGGGGAGCCGGAAGCCAAGAGTTATACCTGACAAGGTAATGTCTAAACTTCATAGTTTTACTATAATATTTGAGGAAGAAGACGTGATAATGGATTGCTGGGTCTACGAAAAATTAAAGAAGCATTTCGAAGGCCTACATGTGGAAAAAACCTTCTAGGACCCTCCAAAAATTACTCTAAGGGAGTAAGGATTATCTTATCTCCAATATCCACGTTGAGTTTTTTAGAGGCCGAGCCTAGGTTAACTGCTAACTCGAGGAACCCAAAGCTATTAACGTATAATACAAGATCCCCGGGATTAACATCCGAGAACTTTCTACCTACGACGGCAGTATATGTTATGCCCTGAGTATGGTGAGTGCTAATAGCCACTTTCTGCCATGTCCTCATAGGTATAAGACCTGGATTAGCACTAAGTGCAACGTTTCCGAACTTATCTATATACACTACTTTTAGCTTGAATCCCTCAGGTATTTTCTCTACTTGTTCCAAGCTGGTCTTCTTCAAGTCCTCGAAGCTAATGGGTGTTCCTAAATTCGATAACTCTATTCCCAGTGTATAAAGTGCGGCCGCAGGCGCGAATACGTCCCGGCCGTGAAACGTAGAGGATACACTCCATTTGCCGAAGATCTTTCCATGGAAATAATGTGAGGCGATATCGACTACTCTATCCGGCACGAGTGATACGCCGCAGTCGAATCCTTCGCGTATAATTGAGGGATAAAGGACTCCGTTATTTGGCCCTATGAATACGTAGTCTCCAGCCTTAACAGCGATTGCTTCTCTCGAACCTCCAACCCCTGGATCAACGACTGTCAGTATTACAGATCCTTTAGGAGCCCAGGGATATGTATTATAGACCACATAGGCTCCTGCTAGGACATTGAAGCTTGGGACACTGTTGTCTATGTCTATTATAGTTGCCTTGGGGTTTATTGACTTGATAAGCGCCCGCACTATACCAGTATAGGGGCTATCCCCAAAGTCTGTTATCAGTGCAATGTATCTTTCTGTGTCCTGACCGTTCATACGGAGTGCACCGAAAAATTCTAGGTTTTTAGAAGCGGTTATATAAGAATGGCGCGGCTAGCGACCCCCTGCGAGTATAGTAGTGGGGGTTGATGAGCAGGGGGCTCTGGGCCGCGCCACATTTATTAGGACGGTGTTGTTATGATTTTCTATGTATCGAGAGTTAGAATTTTCAATTATCCCCCTAGTCGCCCACTACGAAAATATTGAAGCACCACCGTTTATCAAGAAATTGTTTATATACTTACAAGAGAATCCATAATAAATTGACCTCTATATTTGAGGTGAATAATAAATGGTTACACACGATCCATATGAGGAAGCAAAGAAGCAGCTAAAACAGGCAATCGAACTCCTCGGTCTAGGAGAGGAAGTTTATGAGATACTAGCCTACCCAGAGAGGCTCCTCCAGGTAAGGATTCCTGTGAAGATGGACGACGGCTCCGTCAAGGTATTCATTGGTTGGAGAAGCCAACACAATAGTGCCCTAGGACCATACAAGGGAGGAGTAAGATATCACCCCAACACAGACGCACACGAGGTAATTGCACTTAGCATGTGGATGACTTGGAAGAACAGCCTCGCAGGACTCCCCTACGGAGGAGGAAAGGGAGGAATACGAGTAGACCCACACAAGCTAAGCAAAAACGAGCTCATGAGACTAAGCAAAGCATACTTCGAGGCAATCTCAGACCTAGTAGGAGTAGACCAAGACATACCAGCCCCAGACGTCTACACAGACCCACAAGTAATGAGCTGGTTCTTCGACGCATACGCTAAAGTAAAGAGAGGACAATACTTCGGAGTAGTAACAGGCAAGCCACTAGACCTCGGCGGAATGCAGACAAGAATAATAGCAACAGGATTCGGAACCGCCGTTGCAGCAAGAGAAGCAGCAAAGAAACTATGGGGTGGACTCGAAGGTAAGACAGTAGCAGTACAAGGATATGGAAACGCAGGATACTACGCGGCAAAGTTCCTAGCCGAGTGGGGCGCAAAAGTAATAGCGGTATCAGACAGCAGAGGAGGAATAATTGTCCCAGACGGCCTAGATCCAGACGAAGTAAAGAAGGTAAAGAACGAGACAGGTAGCGTAATAAACTATGCCAAAGCAACCAAGAAAATAACAAATGAAGAGCTTCTAGAGCTAGAAGTAGACATCCTCGTACCAGCAGCAATAGAAAACGTCATAACAGAAGCAAACGCTGACAAGATAAAGGCAAAGCTAATAGCGGAAGCAGCAAATGGTCCGACAACGCCTGACGCAGAGATAATACTGACTCAGAAGGGAATCATAGTTATACCCGACATACTTGCCAACGCTGGCGGAGTCATAATGAGCCACATCGAGTGGGTCAACAACAGGATGGGAGGCTGGATAACCGAGGAAGAAGCAAAGGCACGCCTAGAACAAAAGATGGCGAACAACTTCCTAAAAGTCTGGGACTATTGGCAGAACAAGCTAGACACCAGCAAATACAATATGAGAGCAGCAGCTTACGCTATAGCAGTAGACAGAGTAGTAAGAGCCATGAAGCTAAGAGGCTGGATATAGCCTCATCTCCCCTATTTTTCTTTGCATACCATATGATAATGCAAGACCTCGTTCTGTTCTATGTTATACTATGATGAACTAAGGATAGATACATTACTATCCTTCTAGTAACGTGATAAGAAATTAGGAAAGATTATGAATGCGATTGAAGTTTACTTTCCTGTCATATCTTTAGTGGCTTTTACGATGATCTTAGCACCTTCTTCTATATCTTTTGTGGAGGTTGCAAAGCTCAGCCTTATGTAATCTTTTCCTGTGTTGCCTGGGAAACTTGTTCCTGGTAACACTACTATTCCATAGTCGTAGAGGAGTTTCTTAGCCAGATCCTCTACACTCATCCCGGTTGCTTCGAGTAATTTCTTGACTCTAGGGAACATGTAGAAGGCTCCATGTGGTTTGTAGGGTTCTATACCTGTGGCATCTCTTAGAATCTCGTATAGGAGTATGCTTCTCTTCTTGAACTCGTTGATCATTTCTTGTACGGGTCTCCAGTCTCCCTTTAATGCGGCTATTCCAGCTTTCTGGACGAAGCTTGTCGGACAGCTATACATAGACACAGCTAGGTCGAGGAGTCTTGGTATGACCTCTTTCCTTACTACTAGGTAGCCTAGTCTCCATCCAGTCATTGAGAAGGTCTTCGAGAACCCATTTACATATGCGACATAGTCTTTCCAATCTGGGAACGTTAGTATGCTCGTGAACTTTTCTTCTTGATACACGAAGTTGTCGTATATCTCGTCAAATAGTAGAAGTATATTCTTTTTCCTTGCTATATCGTAGAGTGCCTCTAATTGGTCTTTATCGAATATTGATCCAGTTGGGTTATGGGGATTATTTATAGCGATTATTCTTGTTTTATCAGTTATTGCTTCTTCTATTTTCTCTATATCGAGTGAGAAGCCCTTGTCTGGTTCGAAATTCATGGAAACGTATACTGGTTTTGCCCCAAAGAATTTCGCAACCTGAGAGTATGCATAATAGCTAGGATCTGGAACTATTACCTCTTCTCCGGGCCTAACGTATGCTGCTATTGCGAGGAATATGGCAGCTTTCGCGCCTGGGGTGACTACTACTTCGTCAATGTCTACGCCAGCATTATACCTCGAGTTCAGGTAATCCGCTATGGCTTGTCTGAGTTCTGGTATACCTGCAGTCTCTGTGTATCCTGTGAATCCCTCGTCCAGTGCTTTTTTAGCTTCTTCTACTATGTGTTTCGGAGTGGGAAAGTCCGGCTGTCCTATACCAAAACTTATTATGCGTTTACCTTGAGCGGCGAGCTTTCTTGCAATGGCTAGGAAGACGAATGCAGTCTCTCCGGAGATATCGTACATTGTGGGCTGGAGATCGAGTGCCGGCCTGTTCATTTGTATGTCAACCCTCCATCCTGCACTTCTAGAAGAATTATTCTATGTTCTATATATAGATATACAAAAGATACCGTGAGGCTAATTGACGAATGGCGACACAATAAAACCCATGTAGACACATATATTGTAGGGCGAGGAATTTGGCAAAGAAGTCTCAGAAAGTTAAAGTTCAAATCAGATGGTATAAGACGGTCATAGTAGAGTATAGAGGAGTAAAAATGGATCTACTAGAACTCGTCTCTACCTATGAGAGCGAAGAGGCAGGCAATCCACTGGATATACTACTGAATATTGTTGAAAGACTTGCAAGGAAGGCTGATGGAGATTATTTCGAGGTAATAGTAAATGATGGCTCCAGAGAAATAATGGGAGAATCCCCACGCTACACTGGAAAAAGAAGCCTATTTCTCTACCCAGTGAAAATAAAACGTATGGCTGTTGTCAAATACAAGGATCTTAAACCAGCAGATAACAATTCAAACGGTGAAGCAGACGTATTCTCAATTAAAGAAGAAGACATCAAATGGAGGAAATTCCGCAAAGAGTACTATGTGTACGAAGGAAAGATAGAGGCTGGAGACGATGTTTATCTGATAATAATAGATACTGAAGCGGGTAGACGCATTATAAGGATGCCCACAAAGCAGATCATTTTAACTGCTTTAAGATCCTCTCGGCCTCCTCCTCGACAAGAGACTGAATCTCAGAAGAATGGACACGGATAAGGTGAATATAGTATCCTTTCCTTGTGAAGGGCCCTTTTCCACACAACCCACAGTATATAGAGTCTAATCTCTCTGGACGAAGATAAACACCTACATTCCTAATTGCCTCGATTGTATGTTTTGCGAGGATTGGACTCGTGTATTCCTCAGGCTCAATCATTTCAGATGCTATTCTTGCAACAGCCTCTATGATTTTCTCCATAAATATTCCTATTCTAGGCATATAGCGCTCAACTCATCTATTTTTGTTGATTAAATAAAGAATGAGTTGTTCTTCTAGGGATAAATTGTGCTTAACGAGATACTGTTGTCGTCTAGTAGTATGGGGACTATCTCGATGTAATCCTGAATTATCGAGGTTTTTATCTTTGGCAACAGAACTTTCTCTATCTGGAACATTCCCGCTTTGTCCTCCATCTGAACCCGTATCTGGACAGGTCTGGACTCGCCATTAGTTATTTCAACGCGTTTTATGCTCAGTGCTGAGAGTGCATGTATATCCATCTTACCCTTGCTGTAGGGTAGTCTTGCCCTACCTTCAGCCATATCTAGTGAGTCGGCTACTTTCACGATGCTTGCCTCGAGGGTCAATGCTGTTACACTCATAGACGTTGCATATATTGCTTGTTGTACTTCTGATCTTACCTTGTATTGATCGCATTGCTCTCTGCAGAGCGAGAGAATGTTTGGTAATAGTCTATCAAGGATGGATCCAGATAGTATGGCCCCTATTAGCTCGTGATTGTCCCTGTGCACGCTATTGCCTATATCGTGAAGGTATGCTCCTAATAATACTATTAGCCTAGCGCAGTCAAGCGTTGGAACCGTTTTGTGGATTATGCTTGACGGTCTAAGCCCATGCCTATATAGCATATCAAAGAGCTCGAGCGCTGTTCCCGCGACTATTTGTGCATGGACCGGGCCATGGTCATTGTATAGCAGTCTTTCGACCGCGTTTACATTCGCCATTCTTAGCAGACTTTGTACCTCTGGATCGCTGGTTAGGAGTTCCCATGCTCTTCGCAATAGCGGGCTCCGAGAAATATGTCTCTCTATTAGATGAGGGCTTACGTGCACCATCTATTATCACCCTTCACAAGGTAAAGTCTCTTTTACTGCCCACTCGTGGTATTCTCTTAATACATCAACCGCTCCGAGAACTACGATTTCTGGCACAGTATAGGGATGGATTTTCTTCACGTACTCTTTTAGTCGACCCACAAGACATGACTTAGTCTTTATTATAAGTAGTTCTTCTTGATCCTCGACAACCTTACCCTCCCACCAATAGAAGCTTGTAATGCTGCTCACGACATTGACGCAAGCAGCTAATTTACTCTCGACGATCTTTGAAGCTATCTCTTTTCCTTTTCCTCTTGGTGCCGTCACTAACACTACTACTAAGCCCTTATTATTGCTCATGTTTGCCACCTCGAAGGCAAACCTTGTATTATTGGGAAATATCCGGGAACGCTGTAAATACAGCGCTTAAGTGGAGGTTAACGCATACGCACGCATAAAGTATAATAGTTGAGGAGAGAAATTAATGTTAGCTCTTATTTGAGGAGAGCCTGAGTATTTCACTGATAAATTTATAGTATTATCTAACTGGGGAAAGGTATTCTTCCCGCGTATCTGGCCTGGCCGGCTAGGAGGAATTCTATTTCTAGTAGTCGGTTATATTTTATCGTTCTTTCTCCTCTAGCCGGGGCGCCTGTCTTTATCAAGCCTGTCCCCAGTGCGACCGCGAGGTCGGCTATGAATGGGTCTTCAGTGTCGCCGCTTCTGTGACTTATGATTGCCCTCATACAGTTCCTAGTACTCATGTCTACGAATTCCAATGTCTCTGTTAGCGTGCCTACCTGGTTTATTTTCACGAGGACTGCATTGGTCGCTCCAAGCTTGATTCCTTTTTCTAGGAACTTTGTGTTTGTCACGTATAAGTCATCACCGGTTATTAGCGTCTTGGCCGATACACGCTTAGTTAATTCGACAAAATGGTGCCAGTCGTCCTCTGCGAACGGGTCTTCTAGATACTTGACGGGATATTCGTCTAGTATCCCTAGATAGAATTCTACTAGTTGATCAACATCCAGTACTTTTCCGTCTATCCTATACTTGCCGCCGTCCTTGAACTGTGAAGCTGCCGCGTCAAGTCCTAGGTAGAAGTCTGTCCCAGGATCGTATCCAGCTCTGCTTATAGCCTCGACTAGAAGGTCTAGTGCTTCTCTTGTATTTGTAAGTGGAGGAGCAAACCCTCCTTCGTCTCCGACATTTATACTGTTTTTACCATATTTCTCAACTAATAGTTTCTTGAGGGTCCAGTAGACCTCTATTGCTTTTCTAAGCGCTTCTTTTATGCTATCAGCTTCAACTGGTATAATCATGAACTCCTGTATGTCTAGGTCGTTTCCGGCGTGTACTCCGCCATTAATAATATTCATTAGAGGAGTTGGTATCAGGTTAGCCCTGTTGCCTCCTAAGTACTCATAGGGTTCTAGGCCGAGAGAGTAGCTTGCAGCCCTAGCGACAGCAATACTGAGCGCAGTCGTAGTGTTGCCCCCTAACCTGCTCTTATTAGGGGTCCCGTCTAAGGATATGAGTAAGTGATCGATGTAGGCTTGATCCCTAGCATCTAGACCTATCATATGCGCTGCGATGTCCTCTAAGTTACTTAGCGCTTGTTCTACTCCTTTGCCAAGCCATTTTTTACCGCCATCCCTGACCTCTACTGCTTCATGTTCTCCTTTGCTAGCACCACTAGGAGCTATACCCCAGCCACGAACGCCCGATACGGTCTCAACATATGCTTTTATTGTTGGCGTACCCCTGCTGTCCAGAACCATTAGGCCATAGACATCACTTATTCTAGAGGGACTATATGAACCGGGCGAAACACTCATTTCTCACACCATTATAATTTTAACTAGCCCGAGATAGATAATATAGTTAGACTAGTAAACAATAGAAGTTGATTCGGTAACACGTGATAAGCCGACCGGTTTGAGAGGGAGAGTTATTGAAGATTCTAATAATAGGCGCGGGCAGAGTCGGTAGCCAGCTCGCCTCAGATCTTAGCAGACTTGGACATAGCATAACTATCGTTGATAACGATGAAGAGAAACTTCTAAGAGTCAGCTCCCAAGCAGATGTTGAAGCCCTTGTAAGAGATGCTACAGACCCCCAACTATACGAAGAAATAGATATACAATCCTACGATGTGGTTGTAGCCGCAACCGACAAGGACGAGATAAACCTATTCGTAGCAGCAATCGCGAAACTATATAATATAGAGAGGGTTTTCGTCAGGGCGAAGAATACACAAACTTCGAGTCTACTACAATTACTAGGAGTAGAAGCAGCAATAGTCGAGCCACAATTGGCGGCTAGCATAATATTCACAATGATTCAGGGCCGCTATGGAATAGTTGATCTTGTATCAACTATAACAGGAGACTTTCACCTTGTATCCGGTTCTATCAAACAAACAAGCATACTTCGAGGAAAAACACTGCTGGAGGCTATTAGAGACGGATTAATACCTAAGAGCATAAAGTTGCTAGCAGTATTTGACGGAGAACGGTTTTACGAGGTAGAAGAGTCACCGGTCCTCGACGTTGGACATATTGTGATAGCTCTTGTGAGCCACACCAGTCTTAAGGAGTTCAGCGAGTTATTCTAGGAGGGGTATGAAGAATTGGCGTGGGAAACCCTCGTAGAATACCTGAGGATGTTCATCTCTAACGAATACATTGTTAAGGCAATCATCTCACTAATCATAGTTATCGTCGGTATGGTTATACTGGCTATGATAAAAGGAGTATTCAAAAAATTCGAGTCATCACGTATAAGTGAAAGGAATACCCTTGAAAACATGTACAAAATAATCTCGATGAGTGTATACATCTTACTAGTATTCATAGTAATATACGTTATGACCCAACAACAGATAATAGTATTATTCCTCTTGGGAGTAGTACTAATCCTACTAGCCGCGTCATGGGAAGTAATAGCAAATGTCGCAGCCTACTACGCCCTATTGGCGAGCAGGGTTCTTTCACGTGGAGACTATATAATTGTAGAAGGAAAAATCGAGGGGAAAATAAAAGAGATTACACCATTGTTCACGGTGATAGAAGGAGACACACGTGTCTATACTGTACCGAATCTACATCTGCTAAAACATGGCAAGACCGCGGTAAAAGAACCGATAAAAATATGGATAGTTATACGCGTATGGGGATTCGAAGAACCAGACGCTCTTACTGGAATCAAACAGCTTATAGAAGAGAAAATAGCAAGACTAGGCCGCGATCTCATGGCTATCCCGGAGACGCCTAGAACGGTCATAGACGAGGTAAGCATAGATGGCGCAACATTGAGGATAGAAATAGCCGTTCCAGGGACCAAACCTAACAAGGTAAAAATAAGCAGGCTTCTAGAAGAGCTGGCTGTCTCGTTAAAAGAGACGGGCTACTCATATAGTCTAACGGCAGAGTATAATGGTGGGAGGTGAACTAGTTGCCTAGGAAGAGGAAATCCAAGGATC
>CAYROE010000002.1:0-54668 GCA_964425855.1 uncultured Desulfurococcales archaeon
AGACAAAATGATATTCATCGAAGGAGCAAAGAACCCCAAGAGCGTAACAATACTCCTCAGAGGAGCCAACGACATGCTCCTAGACGAGGCCGAGAGAAACGTACTTGACGCACTTCACAGCCTAAGGAACATACTAAGAGAGCCCAAGATCGTAGGCGGCGGAGGGGCAGTAGAAATAGAGCTAGCAGAGAGGCTAAGAGACTTTGCTAGAACCGTAGGCGGCAAGGAACAAATGGCTATTGAGGCATATGCAGAGGCTCTAGAAGTAATACCCACAGTACTAGCAGAGAGTGCAGGCATGGATGCATTAGACACACTACTACAACTAAAAGCAATGCACAACCAGGGCCACAAGTTTGCAGGAATAAACGTGATTGAAGGCAAAGTAGAAGAAGACATGACAAAGATAAATGTATACGAGCCAATAATAGTAAAGAAACAAGTAATAAAGAGCGCCAGCGAAGCAGCAATAAGCCTGCTAAAGATCGACGACGTAATAGCGGCTGCACCTCCGAAGAAAGAGAGCAAAGGTAAAGGCGAGGAAGAAGAGGAAGAAGGATCAGGTCCAGGATCCTTCAACTTCGACTAACCTATTTAAACCACCTACTTTTTCTTGATCCTCCACTAAGAAAATTCACCTTATTGCTTGAAATTAACTTAAAACTTAATAAAACGGATTAATCCTGACTACTTAAAAGTATGACTGCCATCATAGCGAATATGATTCCAGTTATCTGTTTGTATGATAAGTTTTCTCCTAGCACAATGTATGAAAGCACAACTGTTATGGCAGGATATAGGCTTGTGAGAGGTATGACTATTGAGGCTTTACCGCCCCACTGTAAGGACCATATCAAGAATATATAGCCTAGAGTACCAGCCAGCCCTGCTGCTAGTCCCACTACAATAGATTTTGTATCTAATACAGATAAATGGGAGAGCCCTTTTGTAAATATTATAGTTATCATTACTAAGAGTATCGCTGTATTAGTTACTAGGTATACGGTGTACCATTCGGCTCTTACAGATATCTTTTTTAGGAGTACCCCCCATACTCCCCATAACACTAATGTCGATATCGCTGCCAATATCCACTTCATTTAAACCACCGTCTGCGGTCCAATTACCCGTCTTAGACTTATTACCCCGAAATAACCATTGCGTGTTTGTGGGAGAGGGAGATGGCAGAAGAATTCTACAGCGCCTATCCAAGAATAAGCGAGAAGGTCAAGATAGGCCCACCCTATCTGACCAAGTATGAGAGGGCTCGAATAATAGGCATAAGAGCCTTCCAGCTAGGATTCGGAGTGCCTCCATTGGTTCCACCAGAAGTCGTAGGCTCGACGGATCCTCTAGATATTGCGAGGTATGAAGTCGACAATGGAATACTGCCGCTCTCAGTCTATAGATATATTCCAGGAGGACCAGCACAGGCGATACCGCTTAAGACCCTATTAGAGCTCGGGAGGGAAATTGGCTACAGATACTAGTCTCCAGATAGAATCACAGGTTAAGAGAGAAAATAGTTTCAATAGATGTGCAGGGATAGTCGGAAAATTCTTCGAGATAGGTTCTCTAAATATATATAATGAGAATACTGCAGAATTACAGCTTCTTTCTCCAAAGGAACCTATTTCTTGGAAAAGAGCCCTGTTACTAGCCTATGATAACCTTGTTCCACAAGGATGCTATATTAGGCTTGTAAGAAAACAGAATGGACTATCAATGGTGTTTTATAGGAGTAAAAACAAGGGGAGTCGGAGGTTTCTTGGAATAGTTCTGGCAGGCATTACTTTACTTATGGTCTATGTGTCGGGTCTGGCGCTTTCATCGAACTATGGAGAGGGAATAGCATGGAACCCTCTAGGCTACCTATTAGGATTACTGGTTCCACTTCTCGCACATGAACTTGGACATTGGATAACGCTAAAAAAATATAAGACTCCAGCCAGCATACCCTACTTTATACCTGCTCCACCTATCCAGCTAGGCTTCATAGGTACCTTTGGAGCAATCATCAATATGAGATGGCTTCCACCAAATGCGAGAGCCTTAAGTATGAGTAGCATCATGGGTCCACTAGCAGGATTCATTGTAGCGCTCCCATTTGCATATTATGGAATAAAAGCATCAATAGTTTTACCAGCAGCGGCAACAGGTGGAGTGATTCCATTTGTACCTCTAATAATGCTACTTATCCCCACCCAGGTAACTCCTGGACCCCACGAAGTAATCGTGCTAAGCCCCATGGGATTCGCAGCGTTCATAGTGTTTGTTGTAACGTTTCTCAATCTCCTTCCAGTAGCATCTTTAGATGGTGGCCATATAGTAAGGGCTCTAGCAGGATTCAGACTCCATTATCTTATAACGATAACTACAGTCATCTTACTTGTAATATCGAGCACGCTGTGGCCTGGATTCACGTTTTTCGCATTATTAGTGATATTCATATTTTACATGAATAGACATGGTCATCCAGGAACAGCTCTAGGAATAGAGGAAGTTGATTCTGGAACGGCTCTTGCAGGGATCCTCTTTGGCCTCCTACTAATACTGACCGTGCCTATACCCGTAACCTGATAGAAACGCTCTCTACCCTCTATACAACCACGACATAGAGGTTCCCTATTATGTGGAAATATAAGCGGAGTCCACGAAAAAAGGCAAGATATACTAGAACCGTTGACCGATCAACTCAGAACTATGCATGTTATCCAAGACACCCATATATTGCAGTTGTAGCTGAAAAGCCGAAAGCAGCTGAAAAAATTGCATATGCACTAGGGAAGGGTGTAAAGTGTAGATACAAGGGGATACCTTACTGGAGCATACAGATAGACGGGCGGAGAATATTTGTCGTTCCAAGCGCAGGCCATTTATTCGGGCCTTACTCTCCTAAGAGAGGATTTCCCGTATACGAGTTTGAGTGGAGACCCATCTTTGAATTCGATAGAAAAGCCTCGCACCTGAGGAAATTCTATGATCTAATGAAATACATACTCCCAAATGCTTCTCTTTACATAAACGCCTGTGACTATGACATTGAAGGAAGCGTAATCGGCTACACGATAATATATTATATAGGCGATCCGTCTCGGTATAAAAGAATGAAGTTCTCGAGCCTAAGCCCCACTGAGCTCAGGAGAGCCTTTGAAAGACTCGAACCCCCAGATATTAGCCTCGTAGAGGCGGGAATGGCCCGACACGAAATAGACTGGATATGGGGCATAAATGTAAGCAGGGCATTAATGCATGCCGCGCGGAAAGTCACTGGGCAAAGAATAATTCTTAGTGCTGGCAGAGTACAGAGCCCAACTATTGTAGAGGCTGTTAGGCGATGGAGAGAGATTAATCTAGCGGTTCCCACACCAGAGTTTTCCCTAGTACTGGAATGTCTCCATCATAATGTATCTTTCAAGGCATATCCTCATGGATGGCGTCCAGAATCAAAAGAAGAAGCTTCAAGTATAGTAAGTTACTTCAAGAAAAATCCTGTTCTAAACGTTTCAAAGATTGAAAGCAACAAGATATCAGTACAGCCTCCACCAGCATTTAACCTAGGGGATCTCCAGAAAGAAGCGGCTAGATTATACAAGTTTAGCCCCATGAAAACACAGAAATTAGCAGAAGACCTCTATCTAGAAGCCCTAATAAGCTATCCGAGAACCAATAGCCAGAAGCTGCCGCCTACAATTAACTATAGGAATATAATACTCCGCTTATCAAAGAGCGAGTATTATGGAAGCCTTGCTACGAAGATACTCTTAGAGAACCCCATTCTAAAACCTGTACAGGGAAGAAAAGATGATCCGGCACATCCAGCAATACATCCTACCGGCGTTATACCAAAGTATCTTGACGCGGATCACAGAAAGATCTATGACTTAATAGTCAGGAGATTTCTCGCCGCCTTTGCTCCAAGAGCAGTCATCTCAAGAACGAAGGCAGAGCTGATAGACAAGTTCGGTAGGAAGTATAGTGCTAAAGGTGTCACAGTAATAGAAGAAGGCTGGTATCATTATTACCCGTATCTTAGACCGAAAGAAGAAGAATTACCTCTCCTAGGAACAGGAGAGAATGTTAGAGTAACAAAAGCATCGTATCGAACCAACTGGTCACGCAACGTCCCCGATCTATCAAGAACAGCTCTCCTAAAATGGATGGAGAGCGTAAACATTGGAACAGAGGCGACCAGAGCAAGGATAATTGAAGTTCTATTCTCTAGAGGATACCTTGAATCGAGAGGAGGAAAAACAGTCGTAACAGAACTAGGAGAGTCGATTGCCGAGATAATTTCAACCCTGTTTCCTGAATTGTCTAAGCCGGATCTTACACGTGATATGGAACAAAAACTTGAACTTGTGAGAAGAGGCTTGTTGACTCGGAAAAAAGTCGTGGAGGAAACAAAGAGTATAATGGATAGCCTTATAAGAAACTTTAATGAGAGGCTCGAAGACGTAGGATATAAAATCTCAGTTGCCTTAGGAGCAATTCGTCCAGATACAACATGTATACTATGTGGAAAACCAGCCAAGATAAAGAATGGTATAAACCTCTGCGAGCATCATCATGAAGCACTTCTCAGACTTGAGAGGGCATTGCCGGAAATCTCAAGAAGGCTTGGAGTCGATGAGGACAAGGCTATAAAATCAATAGCAAGGCTTCGGGGAAAGGCTGGCAGATGGGTGATAGAAGTAGCCGCTAATTGGGATCAAATAGGATCGCGGGGAAGTAAGAATACAGTCCAATAAAGAAGTATAAGATGTTTGTGTAAGTTATCCTTTAACCATTAGAGAGAGTCCACCGACATAGGGGATCTTTACAGGGGATCCATCGACTTCCTGGACAACGCCTACTATGGCATCGTAAGGTATTCCAAGCCCGTGGCATTCAGGAAATCCAGGATCAGGCATTGGGTTATTGTCGCCTTTAACTACATAACAGTATTTTCCATCAATTTGCTTAATCTCTATAACTCTATGTATTATGTATTTTGTACCGGAAGAGTATACTACTATGTCACCGACGTTTATTTGATTGGGAGCTTCTTTTTTGATTAAGACTACGTCTCCGGTATGGAGTAAAGGTTCCATACTTATGCCTTCAACTATTGCGAGACGTAGTACTCCTCCTAGGAGCATGTAGGCAGCAATTATGAAAAGTATGATTACGGCTATAGTACTGAGATAGTCTCTTAAATTAGCGAATGTTTCCTCGTCGACATTAGTATTTTCACTTTTTTCATTACTCATTGCAATCATCTCTATTCTACGCGCCTATTTGTGAAATCATAACCAGCTCATTATAATAATCTTGACTATATCAAGTGATGATGAGCTGGCTTCAACCCTAAAAATGTAAGGCTCGAATAGACAGATATGGATACTAAGGGATTTATCATAATCGTAAAGTCATACGGTGAAAGATCTTATGAATATCTATGTAGGGACATGTGGGTTTTCTCGTAGTAGAAAACTAATCTATAGAGATCTAGACGTGGTTGAACTACAACAGACGTTCTATGATCCTCCTCCACCGGAATCCTTGGAGAAGATAAGGAGGGAGGCTCCCGAAGAATTCATCTTTACCGTGAAGGCATGGATGCTTATAACACATCAATATAATCCTAAACTCTGGCGCCGTATTAAAAGAAAGATACCAGGAAAACCGGAGAATTATGGATTCTTTAAGAATACCACTGAAGTCTGGTGGGCGTGGCAAGAGACTAAGAAAGCTGCTGAGATCTTAAAGGCTGAAATGATAGTTTTTCAGAGTCCTTCGAGTTTCAAGCCAACGGATGAGAATATTGAAAGAATCAAAACATTCTTCTCAAGAATTACCCACGGCTTAGAGAATATAGTATTAGGCTGGGAGCCGAGAGGCGAGTGGTGGCTAGATCGGTACAGTAACTTACTAGAAGATTTCTCTACAAAGTATGGAGTTGTAATAATTGGAGATTATCTTAGGGGAAGAATCCCACGCATTTTTCCGAGAAGGATAGCATATACAAGACTTCATGGTTTGGGAGGGAGAGAAGTAAACTATAAGTATCGCTATACCAATGATGATTTAATTAATCTTAGAAAAATAGTTGAAAAATTGAATGTTGAGAAAATATATATTTTATTTAATAATATTTACTCTTATGAAGACGCTGTTCGCTTCAAAAAGATGCTAGGATTGGATAAATAATCTCTAAGAACGCTACTAAAGATATGGACCCGACCAATGAGCCGCGGCATCCGCGGCGGGCGACACTATAATATGCCCGTTGGGGTAGCCCGCGGTGAGGGAGGAGGGACGCATAACGTCATGGAGAACGACTTAACGGGAAATTATTAGTGGGATGGGATATGAATACGCTCACGCTTGCATGGGAGAGATGCGATCTATGTGGTCGTCGAGGTATAACAATACGATGCATGTATGGAGGAGAGGCATTAAACCTGTGCCCTCACTGTTTATCCGTTGCGTATCCTAGAAGAGGGTTATCATGCAAGCAACTCTATGCCGTTATACCTTCACTAAGAAGTCTAGTGACTACGCCAAATAGTGATTTAATAAGTAGAGTTGACCAGCTAATCGCAAGCAAAAGCACTCATAGGAGCAGTAGAAGAACTAGTTCAAAGACTACGAGAAAAAGGAAAGTCTAGAATGACGGCGCTATGTATATTACGAGTTTTTCACCGTTGGGGAAAGTATATTCGATCTGCATCGGGTAATCTGTTGCGTAACTTACTTTTACGTTATCAGCGGCTCCCGTTGGTTTGGACGTGACTTCTAGGCTCGTCCGGGTATATGTACTTGTTGTTTCCTCGTCTACATCCAGCGTAATTAGCGGATCTCCCTCCTTCATTATCCATTCATATTCCTTCTCCTCGCCCTCTGATTTTACGATTACCTCCTCAGGCTTAGCAATGAATGTAACTGTATCCCCCACGATTTTACTATCTTGAATAATAGTCTTGAAATCATCTGAAAGCATATGGAATCTTGCAGTCGAATCTATTTTTGGCTCTCTTAGTTTGAAGTCTGTTGCCGTAGTAGACGTTATAGTAAATTGTCTTATCAGGCCTGTTTTGCGATCTCTCAGGGATAACAGAAGTATTTGTTGATCATAGTCGTACTCGATTATTAGATCATCGTTTCTTGTAGCTCTTCTAACAACTTTGTTAAACTCATCTGTTCGTACGATTAAGGCTAATTCTTCGTCGACGATATACTCGTCGAATGAGAGAGGAGGCATTTTGAGTACTGCCATAGTTGTTTTATCAGGGCTCATTATTTGAGCGGCCAGTTGATCGGGAGCGAAATGGAATATTCCCTCATCATTGATTTTGGCTATGCTCTGCGTTACATACTTGAACTTTGATGCTGCAGAATATACGATTCTTAGCATATCCTTGCACCCGAAATTCTACTAGTCCAATCTATAGTATTGCGGTTGTTATCCTATAAAATATGTCCTAGAGTCTCCTATAATGCTAGAACCGGTATAGCTGAGAATACTATGGTGGGCTGGACAACTACTGCAGGTTTATATTCTTGCTAGTTTACGAATATTGTATTAGGTGCTATGGATATGACTAAGGAGACAGTAGTCGAAATAGATATGGGGAAGTACAAGAGCGTTGAACTCAGTGTAGATGAAGCAGAGAAGCTACTTAGACTTATAGTGGAAAAACTCGGCATAGAGCCAAATGATGTGAACGAGGCGTTTAGGATCCTCAGGAACTTTGACGTGTTCTATGAGACTCAGAAGAAGAAGTTCAAGGATTATCTTGTACCGTCCAAGAGCATGAATGATATGATTCTTGGAAGAGTTGTCGTAGACAAACTAAAACTTATAAAAGAAGGCGGAAAGAACAGGGTAGTTGTAGTATTCGATAGAAGAGTACCTGAAGAAACTATCATAGAGGCTCTCAAGGAGCTGGGATATGCTCCATCAGTCAAACGTTATTCCTTATAATCCAATATCTTAGATTCAAACCATGGATTGTTCAATCTCTGAAGTCTTGTAAAAATAGAACGGCTACTTGGTCTTCTTTGATTTAGAGGTCTTAGGTTTTGTTTTTGATTCTTTCTTTGTCTTAGTTTTCTTTGTGGTTTTCTTTTTAGTCGTTTTCTTTGATTTTCCTCTTACAGGACGAGATGTCTCTCTTATATGTGCGATAACCGGATTAACTTTTTCCTCGAACATAGCTCGTGCCTCGCTAAGCGTTAATTCACCGCTCGATACCTTTTCTAATAGATCTATTGCTACCAGCATAGCCTCTAGGAATTCCGGGGATACCTTGAACTCCGTTACCTCGATCTCTGTATCGATTTCTTCGATAGGCTCTGCTTGAGTTGATACCATTTTATTCACACCTGGATCAAATTGTGTATACGGGAATATTATAAGATAACTAGGTTTGTTTGATCTCTAGTTTAATGCAAGGACAATATTGTTATCGCAGTATGGATATATTATAAATGCTTTATTTGCACGCATAAACTCATGAAGCCTCCAGAGGTCATCGCTAATTCCAGTTATCCCAAGACCGTGGAAAAAGGCTTGTAACGTAACAATGCTTGTATTTGTACCTACAATTATTCCAGATCCTGTATCTATTAGGGTTCTCAGGATACGTGGTTCGTTAATTTTCGGAGTTTTAAGTATGAGTTTCTTGTGTTTATTAAGCAGGCGTAGCGTATTATACTCATATGTAATTATATTAGTAAATACACTTTCTTCGTCGTCGACCACTAATAGAATATTGTTCTCTATAGAGGCCTCAATTATAACGTTAATTAAAGTGAGAAATAATGTGTCATTAATACTAGAATCGATAGTGAGACGGAGCTTATCGAGCTTATTGTTTTCAAAGATTTCGATTCTCTTATAAAGATCGTCTATTGTCCTGATATCTCCTCTAGACCCAATACTGACGAAAATAGCACGTTCTTCTCCCAATAATGAGTTAGAAACCAAGTCCAAGAATTCGTGTCCTTGATCTACAATGATTATCCTGTATTGGTCCTTTGTACTGATGGAGAGCTCGGCGGAACCCTCTGAGCACATAAAGCAGAGATCATTACGGACTCTTCTAACAGTCTTACAATTAAATGGGTCAAAGACCCCGACAATCCGGCCCAGCCTAATACCATTGCATGGCTTCATCCTAATAGGAAAATGACTTACAAGGGCTATAGAGAACGGAGCAGTAAAAGGATTAGACGCAACAATGCCATAAATCAGGGACTTCTTCGCGTCATGAGCAAATGGAGAGACTAGAATTGCGCTCAGAAACGATGATAGCAATATAAAACTAGCCGAGCCCGCTCCCATGTATTCGTAAATTACGAGGGCTATTGTTAGTGCAACCATTATAGGAGACACATAGAGCTTTCTCTGTCTAAACCTAATGAGATCAGATAATGGTTCGTGAATTCTACGTCCAAAGAGCCCTATAACTAGTAGGATAGTCATCAACAGGAAATAGAGGGTCACAGGAGCAATCCATTCTAGCCCGGTAAAAGACAGAGCAGAGGCAAATATTATTCCATAAACTATTACTTCGATGAAGCCACGGGCAATTGCAAAAACAATAATTGATACCGATACGACTCCTATAATGCTCATGAGGATTCTTCCAATAGATACAAGTAGGTCACCTAAAACGATGTTGCCAACATACCCAGAGAAGAACCCGATAACGATAATGTGGGCTAGAACCAGTATTGCCCCATATAATACGCCTCTAACATTACAAGGATGAATCTCCGCTCTCAAGGCCTCTTCCAAGATCTGGTAATAAGCTCTAGAGGAAAATAATAAGATAGGAGATAGGAAGAGCATGAAAGGTGCACTAGAGTAATGGACGTTACCAGCAGCCTGCACACGGAAATGCTACGTGTCATTAATGAACTAGGATACACGAAGCTTCTACCAGTCCAAGAAAAAAGTATCCCAGTAATACTCAGAGGACATAACGCACTAATCGTCGCCCCTACAGGAAGCGGAAAAACAGAAGCCGCGCTATTCCCCGTACTTTCTCTCATGTTAAAGAAACAAGGGCTTAAGGCCATTAAAGGAGTCAAACTAATCTATATAACACCACTAAGGGCTCTCAACAGAGATATAGTCTATAGGATAGAGAGAATCGTGTCCCAATCAGGCTTTAGTCTTATGCTAAGACATGGTGATTCAACGACAAGTGCAAGGAGAAGATTTCTAAAAGATCCTCCAGACATAATGGTTACAACACCGGAATCCCTGAATATGTTATTAACAGTGAAAAATGCGAGGAAATTATTTTCAGAGACACGATGGATAATTGTTGACGAGATACATGAACTAATTGATAGTGAAAGAGGAAGCGAGCTTTCCGTCCTGCTCGAGAGACTACAGAGACTATCAAATCATAGGATACAGAGGATAGGTCTAAGCGCAACTTTATCAAGGAGATCTATTAGAGAAGCCGTTAAACTCTTAGCATCAGGTAAACGAGTAGAAGTGGTTATTGATCCTTCACCCAAGCTCTATGAGATTAGTGTTCGTTCTGTGGGCGATGATGGTTTCTGGAAAAATGCCGCGTCGAAAATAGCAGAACTAGTGAAAAATGTGGATGGAAGGGTCCTGGTCTTTGTTAATACCCGTGGAACAGCAGAGAAACTTGGCTCTGCTTTATCTAGGATTCTAGGAGAAGGGCTAGTTCTTGTGCATCACGGGAGCTTATCTAGGTCTGTAAGGGAAGACGCTGAAAAAGAGTTTAAGACAGGGCAAGCCAAGGTTCTCGTAGCGACTTCAAGCATGGAGCTCGGAATAGATATCGGTGATATAGAACTCGTAATCCAGTTCCTATCTCCAAGAAGCGTAATTTCGATGACACAACGAGCAGGCCGAGCCGGGCATAGATTCGGTGAAACAAGTAAAGCATACATAATTACTTCTAATAATTTGTTCGAGTTATTGGAGTCCACTATTATTGCTTTTAGAGCTGTGAAGGGGAACCTAGAAGATCTAGAAATACACGTTAATCCTCTAGACGCACTCATGCACCAGATAGCCGCGATGGTCCTTGAGGATAGATTAATCGAGATGAGTATGGTCTACGATATAATTTCGAGATCTGGACCGTTTAGGAGCCTCGGGTACGACGAGTTTTTGGAAGTGGTCGAGTTCATGGATAAGTTAGGTGTAGTTAGAATAGTAGATGGTTCAAAGCTCAAAATGGGGAGAAGGACTATCTCTTACTTCTATAAAGTGTCTATGATCCCTGATGAACGAAACTACACAGTATATGATGTTATAACAGGCGATAAAATAGGAGAACTCAGTGAGAGGTTTATAGAAGCAAAACTCGCAAAGAGCGAGACCGAGCAGTTTAGATTTGTATTAGCGGGAAGGATCTGGGAGGCTCTAGACATCGATTATGAAAACAACAAAATATATGCTAGGCTAATTGCCGAGGCCGAGGGATTAGTTCCTTCATGGGAAGGCGAGCTTATTCCCGTAGACTATAAAGTTGCGAGAGAAGCCTGTAGCCTATTTTCTCTTTGTATGTTAGACGAGGAAGCCTGTTTGAAACTACTAAAAGAACGAGGTATGAGAGACGACCAGGTTATAAAGATAATAGAAACCGCTCGTTCGACCAAAGCCCAGTGGAACGGGATAATCCTCGGCTTCTCGGAGCCCGTTATAGAATCCTTTAAGGATTATATTGTACTATATACATGCTTGGGGAGCAAAGGAAACTTTGCATTGGCTCTTCTTCTTTCTAAGCTACTAGAACGACACGGTCATAGAGTGGTTTTCGACTATATTCCTTACGCGATAGTTTTTAATGCTCCGTTAAGAATGTCGCCAACGGATCTCAAGAATGCCCTGCTTGAAGCAAAAAAGATGGATCCGGTAGAGAGGATCATCCAAGTACAGGACGCTGTCAAATCAAGCATAGCATACCAGATACGTTTCTCTCAGGTAGCTAAAAGGATGGGCGTAATCGATCCAGATTCGAGTATCTCTAGGGAGTTAATGAAGAGGATAGCAAGAAGCTATGAGGGCACACTGGTTGAGATCGAGGCGCTAAGAGAGATAGTCTATGATAAACTTGATTTTAACGCGGTAGACGACTTCTTGGAGAGACTAAACAATATCAGGATTGCTCCTATAGGATCAGAATCAAGCCTACTAAAAGAAGTATTCTCGAATCCATATCTTAGGAAGGACAAGGCAGTTGACCTTAGAACAATAGCTATAACTACTCTAATAGAAAGCTACAAGCGTAGAATAAAGAAGAGAACAGTACTGCTTCAGTGTGCGAGCTGTGGATACTCGTGGAGTAGAACAGTAGAACTACTCGATAGCGTCGATATCTATTGTCCGCGTTGTAAAGCTAGATTTATCGCGCCTCTACCGGATACCGAGTGGGGTCATGAGACATCCAAGATCTTTAAGAAGTATCTTGAGACAAGAAGAAGACCGAGAGGAGACGCTAATAGGAGAATTAACGAGGTTTATGATAGAGCGCAGCTCTTTATCGAATACTATAGGGAAGGATTATCTAGGTATGTTATCGAAGCATTAATGGCTCCAGGGATAGGTCCTAACAGGGCTCTTAGAGTCATGAATGCATTACTATCTCACGGTGAAAAAGGATTCTATCGAGAACTATTCAAGGCGATCGAGGAATACTCAATGAACAAGAAATACTGGTCTTCTAAAAAGAAGAGATGAATCGAAGTAGCTAGGATTTTAAATGTTATACTTAGATAGAAATCCTTACGGTAGATACTGGGTTAGGGTATCCAGCAAATCATTGGGTTGACCACGATGGAGGAATGTAATGTAGCAGTAATAGCCGATTGGGACGCAGATGGAGTCGTTGCGGCTGCACTACTAGTCTATGTTCAAGAAGTAAAAGGAGTCTTCCCGGAGAAAGGAAGGCAGAAAGTATGCCTTATACCCTCCGGTCCACGGAGCATTTCTAAGATACGGGAAGCAGGCAAGTGTTGGAGAACAGTCGTGCTCCTTGATATTCCGTTTACTCAGGAAGTCGAGGAGACGATTAAGTGGATGAGAGAAAACTGTAACAGCAAGATCTTCTACTTCGACCATCATAGTTCGACTATAAATGCTATTCATGATCTTGAAGAAAAATACCAGGTATTCGTGGTAGTTGGGAAATCTCCGACATCAATACTACTTCAGAGATTTCTTGAGGGATTAAATGTAAAGATTACGCCTAGATTAAGAGAATTCATAAAGGCAGTAGCAGTACTCGAGGGCGGTAAACATATTAAAAAACAAATAGAGGCCTCAGAGGGCATCATAACCCTCGCAGCATCGATCTCAAAAGCGTTAAATCAGACAAGGAGTCGAGAGGCCTGGTCAAAGTATGTGAGATGGATATCTAATCCTATTCCTTTCGAAGAAGTAAAGATAAAGATAGACAAAATAATCCCCAGGGCCGACAGCAGTGAAGCTAAGCGAGTAGAAGAGAAAGAGAACCTCGTTAAGCTAGGAATAGAGATATCCAAGACCAGCGATAAAGAAATCAGAAAAGTCGCGATGGATCTGGCGATGTCTGCAAAGAATCTCGGGTATGTCAAGTTTGTCGATGCTAGAGGGACATGGAGTAAGAGGGGAACCAGTGCTCTCGCGTCAGCCATATACAAGATAATAAACTTCCCTGTAGCGGTTCTAGTCGAGAAAGAGGAAGGATCACGCCTACTAATAATCAGATCAGGAAAAGGCGAGGCTGAGAGTATACTGTCAAAGCTCTATGATATGGGTATCGTAGAGGATAAAGGCGGACACAGAAACATAGCAGTTGCAAAGGTTAAAGATGAAGTAACGGTCTCTATGCTAGAGAAGAGTCTGAGAAAAGCATCCTTTGAGGCTGCAAAAGAACGCTGGAGGAGGAATATGGAAGAATAGGGTGTTAGGGAACCCGCGCATCTGGTGCCGCGGCCGGGATTTGAACCCGGGTCACGGGCTCGAGAGGCCCGCATACTGGGCCGGGCTATACTACCGCGGCTTCCCCGGCATTCCCATCATTTCCTATCTTATTAGGGGTTTTTGAATTTTCCCGTTTCCATGGTTTTGCCCTGATAATTTCATAGGCTAATATTATCTGGACGAAGTCTATGTTTATCGATGAGTAATTAGCACTTCTTTCTATAATTACGAAGGGAAGTATCAAGGGACTGGAATAATACGATATGATGGAACCTATGTGTGTGGATACAAGAGCTACAAGAACGTATTTTATGTATGATTCTGATAGCGAGATTGTTACTGCATAAACAATTATAAGGAGACTAATCGTTATGCTCGAGACAGTGGGTTTTCCTGAAATCCCTAGCGTAAAGAATACTAGGCCAATAAAAAACAAGGCTATATATTCAAGTACCTTTTCGCCGTTGTACTCATCTATATTGCTAGAGTTTCCGACCATATAGTTATTCTGGCCCAATTTGCATCATCCTAGCGTAGACATGTTATTCATACTTATGATCCGTAGGATTGTTGGCGAGGTATTAGACTATTATTTTTACCCAGATGTCTACAATGCCATTAATGGGCCGGTGGTGGAGAGTGGTAGAATTAAAACCGTCACTTAAAGAAAAACGCTGGAAACCAGAATATGAAAAAGAATTGTTAGAGACGTGGGAACGTGAAGAACTCTATAAGCCTACTATTGATCCAGAAGATACTAGGGAAGTAATCACCATTGACACGCCTCCTCCGTATGCTAGCGGTAAATGGCATGTGGCGGGAGCAGCTCATTATGCTCAGATAGATATGATCGCCAGATACTTTAGGCTTAAAGGATACAATGTTCTCGTACCCTTCTACGCTGATAGAAATGGACTTCCCGTAGAAGTACAAGTAGAAAAAAAGAAAGGAGTATACGCGCATGAAATGGCGAAGACCCCCGAAGGAAGAGAGAAATTCTTAGAACTATGTAAAGAGTTCTTGGACGAGGCGGAATCGGAAATAGTAAAGGTATGGAAGCGAATGGGTTGCTCCTTCGACTACTGGAAGAATGGAACAGATAGCCCAGTATACCGTACCCTAACACAAGCCACATTCATTGATCTTTATAGACGAGGCCTAATCTATCAGGATTCTAGACCGGTACGATGGTGTCCAAGATGCCGTACAACTCTCGCAGAAGCAGAAATAGAATACAAGGAGAAAGAAGGCTATGTATACTATGTAATCTATAAGGTTAAGGAGACAGGAGAAGACCTAGTAGTAGCTACCACGAGGCCAGAGCTACTAGCTGGATGTGCAGTGCTCGCATATCATCCTGACGATGAGCGATACAAGAAATATCGTGGAAAGACCGCGATCGCGCCAATATATGGCCATGAAGTCAAGATAATCGAGCATCCCAGCGTAGATCCAAGCTTCGGTACGGGTCTAATGATGGTATGTAGTTTTGGTGATGAAAACGATGTACGTCTATTCTTTGAATTAGGTTTGAAACCGAAGTGGCTGATTAATCCAGACGGGACAATGCGTGAAGAAGCAGGACCAATCGCTGGATTAAAGGTCGAAGAAGCCAGGGAGAAAATCGCCGAGATGCTAGAAAAAGAAGGACTACTAGTTAAAAAGGAGAAAATAAAGCATAATGTTCCAGTATGTTGGCGTTGTAAAACACAGCTCCAGATAATCTATAGAAAAGAGTACTTCTTGAAACAGCTCGATTTTAAAGAAAAAATAAAGGAGATAGCGTCAATGATAGACTTCAAGCCAGAGATGCATAGGAGAAAACTGTTCGACTGGATAGAGAGCATTACCATGGACTGGCCGATATCAAGGGATCGATACTATGCTACAGAAATCCCGATATGGTACTGTGAGAAGTGTGGATCAGCACTACTGCCCGAGCCAGGCAATTATTATCGTCCATGGAGAGACGATCCTCCATGGGATAAGTGCCCGGTATGTGGCGCTGGCAAGGAACATCTTCGTGGCGAAACTAAAGTTTTCGACACATGGTTTGACTCGAGCATAAGCGTACTCTACGTATCTCACTGGATGAGGAATGATAGATTCTTCCAGAAGGCATTCAAGAATACATTGAGGCCCCAGGGACAGGACATTATACGGACATGGCTATACTATACTTTGCTCAGAGTATACCAGCTTACAGGAAAATCAGCTTTCAGATGGGTTAGAATTACGGGTATGGGTCTCGATCCCCGCGGTAGACCGATGCATAAATCATTAGGTAACGTCATTGATCCTGAACCTATATTTGAAGAGTATGGAGCAGACGCGTTCAGGTTCTGGGCTGCTATATCTTCAAGACTCGGCTACGACTACAAGTTTGATTTAAAGAAAGTTAAGACTGGACGTAACTTTGCGACCAAGCTCTGGAATCTAGCAAGACTAGCTTCAGCATTCCCCGAACCCGAGAACGTGGAACTAACCACCTTGGACAAAGCATTCTTAGCGCTATTAGACGAATACCTTGAAAGGATCGATAAAGCCTATATGGAGTTCGACGTATATGATCCAGCCTCTCTTATATATGAGTATGCCTGGGATATCTATGCTAGCCATTATATAGAACTCGTTAAACACAGAGCCTACAATAGGGATGGCTCATTCACAGAAGACGAGCAGAAAGCCGCATGGAAAGCTATACACGTAATCCTACGAAGAATACTAATCGCACTGTCACCAATCATGCCTTTCGTAACAGACTACATCTTCCGCAAACTATATGGTAGAACAGTTCATAAGGAGTTATATCCTATACCCTTCATAACAGACATAAAAGAAAGAAAAGCACTAGCAGAAATCGCACGTAACATAATTAGAATAAACAAAGCGATATGGTCGGCTAAGAAATCAAAAGGAATCAAGTTGTCGCAACCACTAGACAAGCAAGTAGTAATAACAATACCGAAGATTAAGGATATAGTCAAGGATCTCGAGAAAATGCATAAGACGACAATAAGAATAATAGAGAATCCACCAGAAAACGCGGAAAGAATCGAGGAAGACATATTTATCCTATGAATAAGGTCTCGTCCCTCTTCTAATTTACTTATCTAATGAGGTGTTTTTTCAAAGTGAAAGTTGAAGTCTTAGATAGGAGAGCAACAAGAATACGTGTACAGCCCGAATCAGAGGAAGATCTCTGGGTACTAAAAACGGTGCTTAGGCCTGGAGACCTAGTAAAGGCAAAGACTGTTAGAGAAGTCGCGTTTAAAGGTCGAGGAGAAAAGGAGAGAAGGCCCATTATTGTAAAAATAAAGATAAAGGAAGTAGATTTTCAAGCATTCACAGGGAAACTACGATTATTCGGAGTCATCGTTGAAGGCCCTGAAGAATATGGTGTAACAGGCAAGCACCAATCAATTATGGTTACACCGGGTAAAAGCATTGAAATCGAGCGTCCAAAAGGCTGGGATAAAAAAATAATAGAAAAACTGAAATCATCAGGTCCCAAAGGAAGAGCCGTTATTGTTGCTGTAGACTATGACGAATATGCTATAGCTGTTCTTTCAATGCATGGCTACAAGATAGTTGTCGACGAGGACATTATCCTTCCAGGAAAAGACGATCCTTCACGAGAGACTATATTGTCTAGAATAATAGATTCTATCGCTAAGCAAACAGTAGAAACAGTAAAAAGATATAATGCAGACATAGTGGTAGTAGCAGGTCCGGGAACGTTAAAAAACATATTATCAGAAAAAATCAAGCAATTAATGTCAAATATTAGAATAATAATAGACAATGTGTCAATGGGAGGAAAACACGGGATCGAAGAAGCATTAAGACGGCAAACCATATCGCAGGCACTTAAAGATTTCGCTATTACAAGGGCAGAACAAGAATTTGAAGAGATAATGAGGGTAGCGGCAAAGGAACCTGGACTAGTGGTCTTCGGCCTAGATGAGATCCATGAAGCATCATCTCTGGGCGCCGTCGAGAAACTCATAATGGTTGATACGCTTCTTTACAGTCTTGATGAAGAGACTTCTCGAAAAGCAGGCGAGATCCTCGAAAAGGCTGAGCGTTATAGAGCAACTATATTTCTTGTCCCACATGACTCGCCTATAGGCGAGCGATTATTGTTAGTGGGTGGGGCTATCGCTAAGCTACGGTACAGTATTGGCCCGGCTCAGTAGCGCCGGCCCCGTCTCATCCCTGCATCTTTACTGTGGCAGGTCGAGGTGTCCGGAGTCATCAGTGCCGGACCAATATAAATATACGGTAGAGGAGTAACGTTATTAGAATGATTCTTTTCTCGAGGACGGTGTCGCGAAATATTTAAGACTCTGCGTGTTTTCGGCTTCAATATGAGGTATGGAATTATTGTAGTAGTTGATATAGGTGACGAGTATGTCGGAGCAGATAAAGTGTTACATTTTAATAAGCACTGAGGTCGGTAGGGAATATGAGGTTGCTTCTAGTATAAAGAGGAATTTTGGCGATAAGATAGACGAAGTAGTGATAACTTATGGTCTTTACGATATTGTGGTAAGACTCGTAAGCCCCAATCTTAGGATGATCGATGAGGTTGTCACAGGAATAAGAGCATTGCCTGGAGTTAAAGAGACTGTTACACTTATCGGAGCCTAGCTAAGGGCCCCATATATGTTTTTAAGAATATTTTTGTCTGGAGCCGCTATAACTGTCCCAGCTCTATATATCCTGTCTACAGGGGTGTCGATAGGTCTACCTTCACCGTCTATTAAGTCTCCGCCACACTCTAATACAACGCCTAGTCCAGCTGCAAGATCGACGTTTCTTAGCTTTGACCGGAGGTCGATAAATGCCGTTCCACGTCCCAGCCCGACATAAGATATTTCTAGTGCTGCGCTGCCGAGACTTCTTATCTTGTAGCCTCTACCGAGTTCGCCGATTATTTTTGCTATGCTATGAGCTGCATCTGGGTGCTCTATGTAGACATAGATGAATCTTTCGGGAGGCTCCCGTTTTTTCACGGAAGAATGTCCTAGGCGGCAGCCGTGTCCTCGGGCGAACGATATCGGTTCCCCGTAGAATATAGGCGAGACTGCTCCGGCAACCACGTCTCTAAGCGATTTATTGGAAGGCACAAAGGCTATTGAGACAGAGGCCCAAGGTATACAGTTTAGATAATTCTTGCTTCCGTCCAAAGGATCAACTATTGCTGTAAGATTGCCTCTTCCAATAACTCCTTTTTCCTCCGTGACAATTCGAATATCGTTGCCTAGCTCTGTCCTTAGGCCGGAAACGATATAGTCCTCGGCTATAATGTCAATTCTCACTGTTTCGCCGCTTATTTGTTCTCCCAGTTTCTCGCTTGTGCAGGCGAGATCTCTAAGCATTCCGGAGGCTTCGCCGGATATTTTGACTGCTACTCTTCTTAGATCTTCGTAGTCGAATTCTTGTTGCAAGCTCGGATCCTTGTAGTCTACTGCGGAAAAACAGGAATTTATTCGCTCTCATTCAGTTATGAGGGGTGAGATAGTAGTCGAGGAATTCTAGTATGTCTCGAAACGCCGGTATTTCACTATATTAGTGATATCTAGTTTTTCTAGTTCTTTTGCAACTTCATCGGCGTTTTTGGATGCTTTAGAGAAGTCTACGATGAGAGTGCATCCAGCTGTTTCTCCCCGCATTATGCTGGCGCATTTCGATGCAATGATATCAGCTTTATTCGAGGCAAATAAGTTCGCGATTTTCGCCAATGCTCCGGGCTCATCTCTAAACTCTAACTCGAACTCGTATACATGCTGCGAACTCGTAGCGACCGGCGAAACAAGTATTTCTCCTCTATCGATGTCTGCAAGGAGTACAACGTACATGCCTGTTTCAAGTCCTAGTGCTTCTCGGATAGGTTGGGGTATAGTTATTCGACCCTTACTGTCTATTTTTACAAGTGCGCTTATTCTAGGCATATCATTCACCGATATACTACGAGGTATTTCCCCTTTATTTAATTAATTCAATTGTGTGCTTATAGTCGAATAGTTGAACAATGGAGGTAAGCCATTAATCTCTTAGCGATCCAACCATATGACGCGGACACAGTAAGTGGTGCGGGTGTAGGACATGAAAAAATTATATCGTATATACTATAATACATTCAAAGAAGATCTCCACGAAAAAGTAAAAAAACTACTTGAGGAAAGATATAATGCAAAGATAGTCGAGCATAAGTCGATGCTTCATCCCGATTTTAGATATCTTGAATTATATGTGGGTACACCTGGCCTCGAAGAGGAAATATCTAACTTGATAAAAACAGTTCTAGGAAGTATACATGTGAAGGTAGACTGGATAGATACAAGCAAGTAGCAGGGCGGGGTGGGACTAATGGTATCGATACAGAACAATCTTGAGAAGATAAACTACGATCAGTTCAAGTTGGAAGAAGAGATAAAAAAGTTCTGGAATGAGAACAAGATATATTATAAGGTAAAGGAGAAGTCGATGAGATCAAAGAAAAAATTCTACTTCCTGGACGGTCCACCCTATGCGTCTGCTAAATCAATACACGTAGGCACGGCTTGGAACAAGGTAATCAAGGACACTGTACTAAGGTACTATAGGATGCGTGGTTATAATGTATGGGATATACCAGGATATGATACTCATGGTCTCCCAATAGAGGTCAAAATAGAAAAGGAGTACGGGATAAAGAGCAAGAAAGAGATAATCGAGAAAATAGGAGTAGAGAACTTTGTTGAAAGCTGTAAACGATTCGTTGACGAGAACATCAAGGCTATGACCGAGCAGTTTAAGGAGATAGGAGTATTCATGGATTGGGAGAATCCCTATGTAACCTATAGAGATGAGTACATTGAGTCCGGATGGTGGTTGATAAAACAGGCATGGAGGAAAGGCCTACTTTACAGGGGCGAGAGAGTAGTACATTGGTGCCCGAGATGTGAGACGACGCTTGCAGACTATGAAGTAAGCGAGTACAAGGAATTAAGGGATCCAAGCATATATGTCAAGTTTAAGGTCAAGAACTCGCAGAACGAATATCTGCTTATATGGACCACGACTCCTTGGACTCTCCCAGCTAACGCATTCGTTATGGCTCATCCAGACCTCGACTATGTGAAAGTCAAGGTGGATGGAGAAATACTGATATTGGCGAAGGCAAGACTCGAAAAAGTAATGAGCGAAGTGGGTAAAACCAAGTACGAGGTTCTAGAAGAGTTCAAGGGCACACAGCTAGAAGGCCTCGAATATACACATCCTCTAGAGGACCTGGTTCCTGCACAAGCAAAGCTCGCCCCATACCATAAGGTTGTGCTCGCTCCTGATGCAGTTACGGCAACTGAGGGAACAGGCCTCGTGCATTCAGCTCCCGGACATGGAGAAATAGACTACGAAATAAACGAGAAAAAAGTAGGGGCCCCACTAATATCGCTTGTAGATAACACAGGGAAGATGACCGAGGAGGCAGGGAGATATCATGGCCTATACTTTAGAACCGATGCAAATAAGGCAGTAATAGAGGATCTAGAAAAGAGGGGTGCATTATTCCACAAGGGAAGCATAACCCACAGATACCCAGTTTGTTGGCGGTGTAAGACTCCTCTTGTACTAAGAGCCACGGAACAATGGTTCATAGCGGTTAGAAAGCTGAAAGAACGCCTGATAGAAGAAGCTAGATCAATAGAATGGAGGCCGAACTGGGCAACTACACGATTCATAAACCTATTGAAGGAAGTACGGGACTGGGTAATAAGCAGGCAGAGGTTCTGGGGCATTCCATTACCAGTATGGGAGTGCAGTAGCTGTGGATACAGACATGTCATCGGCTCAGTAGACGAGCTAGTCGAGCTAGGAGGCCACAAACCAGAGCAATTACATAGGCCGTGGATTGACAGGGTAACATTGAAATGTCCTAAATGCGGCGGCGCCATGAAGAGGGTACCCGATGTTTTGGATGTATGGTTCGATAGCGGTATAGCATTCTATGCAAGCCTCAGCTATCCAAGAAACAAAGAGCTCTACGAATCCCTAAAACCAGTAGACTTCATAGTTGAAGGCCATGACCAGATAAGAGGATGGTTCTTCAGCCTGCTTAGAAGCGGAATAATAGGCTTTGACGAGAAACCGTACAAGAGAGTCCTTGTACATGGTTTCGCACTTGATGAGAAAGGTAGAGAAATGCACAAGAGCCTAGGCAACTATATAGAGTTCAAAGAACTAATATCAAAGATCCCCAGAGACGTGATAAGACTATGGGCAATGAACAACACCATTTGGGAAGATCTTAGATTTTCGTGGAAGAGTATGGATATGGTCTGGAGATCGTTTAACATAATATGGAACGTGTTCACGTTCGCATCGACATACATGAGCATAGATAACTTCGATCCGGAACAAACCAATCTAGAAGACGTGGAAGACGCCTTACAATTCGAGGATAAATGGCTCCTATCGAGATTCAATAGACTCTTAAAAGAGTACCACGAAGCGATGAGGGATCTACGGCTCCACGAAGCCGCAAGAATAGTAAAAGACTTTCCGGTAGAAGACATAAGCCACTGGTACATTAGGCTCATAAGAAGACGCGTATGGGAAGAGGAAACGACGAAGGGTAAGCTTGCAGCATACACTGTACTCTACCATGTACTAAAGGGATGGCTCCTAATGGCTTCACCATTCATACCATATACTACAGAATACTTGTACCAGAAACTAATAAGACCAGCAGAACCCAGCCTACCGGAGACAATACATCTTCTAGAGATACCGGAGCCAGACAATAAGTGGATAGATGATGAAGTAGAACAACTAATGGATATAGCAAGAAAATTAACAGAAGCATCTGCAGCAGCGAGAATGAAGGCAGGAATAAAACTTCGCCGTCCGGTGAAGAAATTAATCATAGCCGTAAAGGATAATTCCCTAAAGAATACGATTGAAAGAGCTGCTCAGATAATCAAGGATCTAGCAAATGTCAAGGAAATAGAGATTGTTGGAATCGATTACTTCGAGAGCATGAAAGTATACGGTGTAGAGCCAAACTATAAGACCATGGGTCCGGAATTCAAGAAGATGCTACGGAAAGTACTTGTATATATAGAGGAGAACAAAGAGAGAGTGGCAAAAGATATCGTGGAACACGGAGAGCATAAAACAGAGATAGAAGGTGTAGCTATAAAAATACTTCCAAAACATGTAGAGTTAAAAGTCGAGTATCCGAGCTGGCTGAGCACTGTTGAGGCCGATATAGGGATAATTGGAATAGACACTAGACTTACAAAAGAAGAAATACTAGAAGGATACGCGAGGGAGATTGTTAGGAGAATACAAGCGATGAGAAAAGACCTGTCACTGCCAGTAGACGCATATATTGAAGTATGGTTAGAGGCGGATCCCGAGTTTATCGAGGCCGTAGAGAAACACAGGGACTATATAACGGCCGAGACCAGAGCTAGAAATCTACAATTAAATAAGCCACCCAAAGAAGTCTACCAGAAAGAATGGGAGGTGGACGGGAAACGGCTACTGATCGGAATAAAGAAGATCTAATAACAATATTTCCCAGCGAAATTCATACATTCGCCTACTGTCCAAGAAAATACTTCTTCTCGATTCATATACCTTACAAGCAACCTCTATCTGCTAGAGTAAGAATGTTCATGGGAACGATTTTTCACTTAATAAAAGGGTTCTTCAGCAAAAGAAGAGGATACAGTGTAGAGGAAAAAATAGAATATAAGGTAGGTAACGTCAAGCTTAGAGGAAGGCCAGATGCATACCGGATTACTGACAATTTAATTGAGATAATAGAGAGAAAATCAGGCAAAGGGCCAAGGAAAGGGGTATGGCTGAGTGATTCGCTTCAAGCAACGGCTTACGGACTAATGCTACGTAGGAATAATGAAAGAGTAGTTCTCAGGATAGAATACCGGACTGCGAAAAGAATATCAGAACTGGATAGCGAGAAAATAGGACTCCTGCTTAGGGTCATAGACGATATTGTCCTCGTTAAGAAGTATGGGATAGTTCCATACGGCGACAGGAGACCGGCAAAGTGTAGTAAGTGTCCCTTCAAGGAGCTATGTGAAGCACTAGAACGCTTTGAACAAGATATAGGTATAGAGGACATGTATCAACCTGGAGAATACATCAAGGAGAAGAGAATAGATCTGAGCTTCGCATATGGGTAGGAACCACAACCAAATAACCCTTCGCCGTCAAGATCAATCCTAACGGTGAGACAATACCACAAATCGGAGGAAAGCACAATGAGCGTTACTGGCACAGATAATATCGCTCAAAAAGTACGAGAAATATACGAAGAAGTAATCAGATCAGATCTCGAAAACCCTATACGAAACATTGATGTTGCCCAGAGAATACTCGAGAAAAAATACGGTCTCATCGTAGACAAGAAATTGATCTCCCTCACCTTTGCAGCATTCATGAACGGAAGGCCGGTACTCTTCGAGGGACCTCCAGGCACCGGGAAAACAGAGATAGGAGAGGCACTACTCGAGCTATGGAGTGGAAAGAGACCGTTCGTTCTACCGTGTAGCGAGAACTATGACGAATACAAAGTAATAGGTGACTTCCATCCGCTACTTGCAATGAAGGTAGGATTTAGCGAGGAGAGCTTTATACCTAGGCCTATACTTGCCTCGATAATACTAGACACAGGGATCCTTATAGACGAAATCAGAAGAAGCAGCGAAGAATTTCAAAACCTGCTTTTAGACATATCTGATAAACGACGTGTAATAGTGCCAGAACTAAAAAGAGTATTTAAAGCATGGGGAGACGGGTTCCAGATAATATTCACTAGCAATCCCGAGGATATAGCACAAAATGAATTAAGCGACGCGTTTCTCCGAAGAGTAGTCAGAATAGAATTCAATTACCCCCCGAAATATATAGAATCCAGAATTATTGATCTCAGATCGAGAAAAGACGTCACTATTCCGGGTTACATCAAGGATATAATGATGAATGTGATAGAGTCTTTAAGAAATTCAAAGCTCACGTATAAGCCAGGTACAGCGGAGTTCGTTATGTGGGCAAGAATGTCGCAAGCAGTAGCAAAACTTAAAGGAAAACAAGTAGTGGACATCGATGACATTATCTACGCGGCGAAAACAATCCTCGTAAAACGTCCAGAGGATAGAACCATTATCTTAGAGGTACTTCGGTCGGTGACGGGCATTGACGACGCGATACTCTCTTAAAGAGCTAAAGACCATACTATTAGCACTGGCAGACGAGTTTAGAAGAGAAGGCGAACGAATAGGCACAGGAGAAGTACTTGTTTCATACTCATTATCAAAGAACTATATGGGGTTATTGGGCAAGGATCAGCTTGATGTCGATGAACTAGTGTTAATTATCAAGTCGTCTTGGACAACGCTGAAAAAAGATGAAAATTATATCCGTGAGAGGATTCTGAGCATTACTCTAAACGATAGATTTGAAGAGAGAGTAAAGAAAATACACCAAGAGATCGTGAAAGAGCTAGAAGTCCTGGGAGCGAGGCCCGGAATGTATGTATCAATTAAAAGATTAACTAGACATGCAAAGAGAAAAGAGCGCGTAAAGATAAAATCAGCTTACACGAAGTTGAAGAGAATAGGAGCTATCAAGGGTCCTCAAGGACACGAAAAAATAGCCGATAACAGGGCATTATGGAATATAGCATATAAATTAGCTAGGGAAGGATACAATGATTTACTTCACGCCGCCAAGTCGATGAAAACAAGACTAACAAGAGACGAAATATACCTACAGATAGAGTCAAAGATGGGTTTCGACGACGAGTATTTGACTAACCTATCAGAGTCAGCACTTCTGAAAATAGGAGAAGCAGCCATAAAGAAACACGATATATCTACTGTAAAGAAAATAGCTAGGACAGTGAAAACCCGTATACTCGAAGGACGGCCTGTGAGAGATCCCGAACGGATACTCTCGTTTTTACAAAGATCAAAAGAACTAACTCCGGAAATAGTCCAAGAACTGGTAATGAGAGGAAACTATGTAGATAACATATCTATCGAAATTCTATCTACAGCACTGGAATCGATGGATGAAGAGAAAGGCGCATCTCTTCTAGCGTCCTACCTTAAAGACTTAAAAGATACCGATATCGAGGCCCTCCTAGGCAAGATCGATCCTGAGCTACTCTGGAGATCGAAACCTCCAGCCAGTATAAAAGGAGATAAAAAGACGATTTTCCAAGCAGCAATATATGCGGCAAAAGCACTAAGAGAAGCAAAGACCTATGCTTTATCTCTAGATCCTGCCCGTGCAGACATGTCGGGTTATTACATTAGCAAAACTAAGAAATTGTTAAAGAATATCGGGGATAGTATACGGTTAGGAACATTAAATAAAGAAAAAGTAGAGGAATTGCTGGAATCGGCAGAGCTCATAATAGATCATACAGAGTCTCTGGCCAGCGGTATTCCAGTTGCGATGGACGAGCTTGAACCCATACTTTTAAGAATGGAGTACTTGGAGGCTGTAGAAATCCTCAGAAGACTCTATAAAAGTTCCACTGAGGAGGGAAGAGATAGAATTGTTATGAGCTTGTCTCGCATGCTTACAAGGCTTGCCTCGAGGAATGGGCTCTCAATAGTGTCGAGAAAATATAAGAATAATCATGGTGCTAGGCTCGATCTCAGGACATCACTATATAATGTAATAAGAATGTCTCCCCGACCATTAGTATTCTGGACAAAGCTTAAGACGAAAGAGTTCTCTCTAGCGATCGACACTAGCTCAAGTATGAAGCCCTATGCATCTTGGACAATACTTGTAGCTTCATTGTTCTCTAAACATATACGTAAAATTGTAACTTTCTCACATGAATATACTATATATAATGGTCCTTTTAGTAGGAGAAGTCTAGCAGATATATTATTAAGCATGGAGTTCTACGGCAGAACAAATATATCGAGTGCTATAAAAGCCGTCTCGGAGTCAACACGCAGGATCATAGTTGTTACAGATCTGGAACAAACAGTAGACGACGAACCGCCTTGGATGGTTGTTAGAGACCTAGTTCAACGAGGTAGAGTGATTGTCTTCATTGTACCCGAGAAACACGATCTGGATATGAGGAAGAGAATTGTCGGGGAAGGCGGGCGAGTTATTGTGGCTAGGACGCCTAGACAGGCTGCTAAAAGAATACTTACACTCATATCTAGGTGATAAGGGTATTATAGTGCCGGCTCTAGAGTCTTTATATATCAGGAGACCTAGAATTCCCTGCGGAACGTATTAAAGGAGCTAACTACTCCGTCTCGATGAGGGGAGAAAAGAAGTGGCAGATATGGAGATTCCGCCAGAATGGAGAAAGTTCAGGTATAGGGGAAAGAGCCTAGAAGAACTACTTGAGATGCCTCTAGACGAATTTGTGAAACTGCTTCCATCGAGGCAACGTAGGAGCCTGCTAAGAGGATTCACTCCTGCTCAGAAGAAGCTTCTACTAAAAATAAGAAAAGTAAAGAAGAAAGGGAAAGCAGGCAAAGGTAAACGTGGCCCAGTTATCAAGACCCATGTTAGGGATCTTGTTATTCTACCTGAAATGATAGGTTTAACTATCGCGGTATATAATGGGAAAGAATTCGTCCCCGTAAGAATAGTCCCAGAAATGATAGGACATTACCTAGGCGAGTTCAGCCACACAACGAAGATCGTCACTCACGGAGAGCCCGGTCTCAAGGCAACAAGAAGCAGCCTCCACGTAGCATCGAAGTAATGAGGTGAAAGATCATGCCAGTATGGAAGTATAGTTTCAAGTTCAGGGATGAATCAAAGATCGCAAAAGCCATGCTCTGGGATGTGCCTGTTCATCCCAAGGTGATGAGAGAAGTAGCAGAAGCGATAAGAGGCATGAAGCTTAAAGACGCAGAGAAATTCCTAGAGAGAGTTATAGAGAAAAAAGAAGCTGTGCCTTTCAGACATGCCCACAGAAAACAGGCTCACAGGAGAGGTCTAGCCGCAAAATGGGGCTGGCCCGCCGGAAGATACCCTGTTAAGGCCGCCAAGTACATGTTGAGGCTATTAAAGAACGTTGAGAACAACGCTGAAGTAAAGGATCTGGACCCTGAGAGGCTCAAGATTATTGCAATAGCCGTACATAAAGGGATAGTGCTTAAGAGGTGGATGCCCCGGGCTAGGGGCAGGGCAACTCCAAAGAACAAGACTCATAGCCATGTCGAGATAGCTGTCATGGAGGTGGGGTGATCGAGACGTGACAAAGATAAAGAAACACTTCCTTAAACAAGGGATTCTCCAGGCTATGATAGACGAGTACCTAGCCCAAAACTTCTATGAGGCAGGATATAGTGGCGTAGTTGTAATACAGTCTGGTCTAGGTTCAAGAGTACACATATACGCGGAGAGACCAGCACTCATAATAGGAAAACGTGGAAGCACGATTAGGAGGCTCCAGAACATCTTCAGTACAGTATTTGGCCTCCAGGGAGTCCAGATAACAGTAAGCCAACCCGAGAAACCCGAACTCGATGCAAGAGTTCAAGCATTCAGAATAGCTAGAGCAATTGAAAGAGGATTCCACTTTAGAAGAGTAGCATTCGCGGCACTAAGGAGAATAATGGCAAATGGGGCAGTTGGAGTCGAGATAACGATTAGCGGAAAGCTGACAAGCGAGAGGGCAAGATTCGAAAAGTACAGGGCGGGCAAGGTCTACAAGGCAGGACATATTGTAGACGAGCTCGTAGATAGGGCAGTCGCACACGCTAAGCTTCCTAAGGGAGTCCTCGGAGTAGAAGTAATAATAGTGAAACCAGGCAAGCCAGGCGACTATGTAAGAATAAAAGAAGAAAGCGAAGTCGCAGATATTATAAGCGAGCTTAGAGAGCAGTTAGAGGAAGCCGAGTTGCCTGAAGAGCTCCAAGAAATGATAGAGTCAAAAGAACAGGCACAGTAAATAAATGGGGGATAGAGAATGGCGAAGCACAAGATCAAGGCGGAAGAGCTAAGAAAGATGAGTAGAGAAGAACGAATGAAGCTATTAGAGGAATTTGAGTCTGAACTAATAGTTCTCCGACACAAGGCAGCCACAGGAGCACTAGAGAACCCTGGGCGTCTACGAGAATTAAGAAAGAACATAGCAAGGATACTAACTGTTAATAGAGAAGAAGAACTAGGCAGGAAGAGTTGAAGCACGACGAGAAAAACATCTTTTTCCACGAGTTGATAGGTCTTAGAGCCCGTGTAATTAGGGCTTTTAATAAGTACCAGGAGGGATTAGAGGGAAAAATTTTCTGGGAGACTGAGAGGGGCATCCTAATAAAAAGAGATGACGGGGGACTAGCCCGTATCCTCAAGCACGAGGTGCTCCTTGAGCTAGAGCTTCCGTCTGGTAGGAAGATTATTGTAGGCGGAGACTATTTATTTGGGGATCCAATAGAAAGAGCTAAGAGGATAAAGAGGGTAAAGTGGAGGTAGCAAGAATGCCCAAGCCAAAAACCGTGAAAAACCTAAAGATACCGGGTGTTGAGCCACCCGCAACCATCTGTAATGATCCAAACTGTCCATGGCACGGTAGCCTACGTGTGAGAGGAGTACTGCTGGAAGGAAAAGTCGAAAAAGTCAGAGCGAAGCGTCTAGCAATAATACGGCACACATACATCTACTTTGATCACAAATACAAGAGATATGAGAGGAGAAGCAAGAAGATTGCTGCACACTTACCAGACTGTATATCGGTGAAGCCGGGCGACACTGTTGTAATAGGAGAAACACGACCAATATCCAAGACAGTTAAATTCGTCGTATTAGGCGCTAAGAAGACTACATAAACCCCCAGTATTACTCTCGGATAGGGGGATGAGGAAAAAATGCCAAAAAAGAAGAAGTACGGAGCCGTGGAATCTAGAAAGGGTCTTAACCCAGGCCTTCAAGTAGGTAGCTACGTAAAGGTAGCTGATAACAGTGGAGCAAAAGAAGTCATGATAATAAACGTGCCATACATAAAGACAAGGCTAAGACGGCTACCACAAGCAACGGTAGGAGACCTCGTAGTTGCCACAGTAAAGAAAGGTACTCCGCAGATGAGGCGACAAATAGTATATGCCGTTGTAATTAGGCAAAGAAGACCCTTCAAAAGACCAGACGGTACATGGGTAGCATTTGAAGATAACGCCGTCGTTATCGTAAATGCAGACGGAACACCTAGAGGAAGCGAAATAAGGGGACCCGTGGCTAGAGAGGCCGCCGAAAGATGGCCTCGTGTCTCTAAACTAGCCACAATCATAATCTAGGCGTAAAATGGAGGTGGAGCGAGAATGGCTAGGTTAACAACCAGCAAACAACCGCGTAAACAAAGGAAGGCGTACTTTAATGCTCCTCTTCACAAGAGACAGAAGCTCATGACAGCGCCTCTAAGCCCCGAGCTCAGGGAAAAGTACGGTGTCAAGAATCTCCCGGTAAGGAAAGGAGATAAGGTAAGGATAATGAGAGGAGACTTCAAGGGCCATGAGGGAGAAGTAGTTAGAGTCGACCTGAAGAGATATGTTATATTCGTAGACGGTGTAACAATAGAGAAGGCGGATAAAACCCCCGTGTTCAGACCTATACATCCGTCGAACGTCATGATAGTCTCTTTAAAGCTAGACGATGAGTGGAGGAGAAGAATAATCGAGAGGAGAAGCGGAAAAGAGGTAGAAGAAGGAGTAGAGGAGGCCGAAGAGGCCTCGGAAGAACAGGCCGAAGAGGAAAAGGCATGAGCTAGCGGAGGTGGAAGAATATGGCAAGAATGGGAGGACAGAAAAGACTAAAGGCTCTGGCGTCACCTGTATTTTGGCCTATATCCAAAAAGAAGCAAAAATGGGCTGTTAAGCCTAGACCAGGTCCTCATGCTCAGGAGAGAAGTATACCTCTCCTCTACATAGTAAGAGACATACTACAATATGCGAGTACCGGTAGAGAAGCCCGAAAAATAATAGCAGAAGGACACTTCAAGGTAGATGGTAGGATAAGAAAAGACTACAAGTTCCCAGTAGGCTTCATGGATGTAATCGAAGTCGTCGACACAGGAGAAACCTACAGAGTAATGCCTTATCCAACAAAAGTCCTAGTTCTCCACCCTATACCTAAAGAAGAAGCACTTCTCAAACCAGTAAGAATAGAGAACAAAACAACAGTAAAGGGAGGCCACGTACAGTTAAACCTATACGATGGTAGAAACATCCTAATACGTGTAAAAGATCCGAGAAAGCCTATAGAGGACGTATACAAGACCCTAGACACATTGCTCATAACACTACCAGAGCAAAAGATAGAGAAGCATGTAAAGTTCGGAACAGGAAAACTAGCGATAATCGTAGGTGGAAGAAACGTAGGTAGAGTAGGTAAGATAGTAGGCGTCCAGAGAGCATGGGGTAGAAAGAGGAGCATAGTAACACTCGAGGATCTCAAAGGAGAAAAATTCCAGACGAGTCTAGACTACGTATTCATAATTGGTGAAGAAGAACCCTTGATAAGCCTACCGGAGGTGGCTAAGGCATGAGTCTACCATTGGACTCAGAGGAGATAACTAGGATACTGGAAGAATGGAAAAACCCTATGAGAAAGCCCAGAATAGCAAAAGTAACAGTTAACATAGCACTAGGATATGGAGGAGAACGCTTAGTAAAAGCAGCAAAAGTACTAGAGGAAATCACGGGTCAGAAGCCTGTATTTCGAAAAGCGAAGAGGACAATAAGAGCATTTGGTGTAAGAAAAGGCGAGAATATAGCAGTAATGGTCACGCTGAGAAGAGAAAAAGCGATAGAATTCCTCAAAAAAGCATTCGAGGCGGTAGGTTATAGGGTGAAGGCAAGTAGCATAGACCGGCATGGTAACATAGCCTTTGGAATAGAGGAGCATATCTTGATCCCAGGAGTAAAATATGATCCCGAGGTCGGTATCCTCGGAATGGACGTTATAATTACCATCGAGAGGCCAGGGCATAGAATAGTGCGTAGAAAGAGGGCACGCAAACAACATATACCTCTCCGCCACAGAGTGAGACCGGAGGAAACAATGGTGCTACTAAACGAGATGTTCGGAGTAAAATTCGTTTAGTCGAGGTGGATAAGTGATGGGCAAAGTAAGGCCACCGAAGCCTAAGAGGATGGGAAGAGGCGCGCAGAGATGCATGCGTTGTGGAACAAGAGACGCCGTTATCCAGAAATATGGATTATATCTATGTAGGCAATGCTTCAGGGAGATAGCACCTCTTTTAGGCTTTGAGAAGACTCGGTAAAGAAAAGGGGTGTGGATGGCATGGTGATGCTAGACACGCTGGCAAACGCATTAGCAACGATCCAGAACGCTGAGATGCGCGGGAAATCAGAGGCAGTTATAATGCCAGCTTCAAAGCTAATAGCCGCTGTTCTACGCGTAATGCAGAAAGAAGGATACATTGGAGAATTCGAGTATATTGATGACGGCAGATGGGGCAAGTTCAGGGTTCAGCTACTAGGTAGAATAAATAAGACAGGAGTGGTAAAACCTAGAATACCGATAAGCTATAAGGAACTCACAAGGCTTCCAGAGAGTCTCAGAAAATACCTTGCAAGCAGAGACATAGGAGTACTCATACTAACCACGAGTCAAGGCGTAATGACTCATAGAGAGGCTCTAGAAAGAAAAATAGGAGGATTTGTAATAGCATACGTATACTAGATCTACTCCCTCGCGTATTTTTATTATATTCTCTTAGAATTTCACGAAATCCTTGCCTAGCACTCCACAGATAGGGCACTTCTCCGGAGGCTCCTTTCCAACATATGTGAATCCGCAGACGGGGCATACCCAGATATATCCTTCCAGTGGCCAGTCCTCTCCCTTATCAACGTACTCCTTTGCCTGCTTGAAGAGCTCGGCATGTGTTTTCTCTGCTTCTAAGGCATACATGAATGATACCATTGCTGCCTTATCTCCTTGAAGTTTAGCTATCTCAAGATAGGCGGGGTACATTTCGTTGACTTCGAATTCTTCACCTCTTATTGCAAGTTCTAAGTTCTTCGAGGTGTTTCCTGGACCGATCGGGACGTCGGCTAATGCGTGTGCGTCTTCGTTGAACTCTCTCAGTCTCCGATAGTGGTTTGAAGCATGTACTTTTTCGGCGTAGGCTACTGCTCTAAAGAGTCTAGCTACGTTTGGGAAGCCTTCTCTCTCGGCTACTTCGGCAAAAATCAGGTATCTCATATGTGCCATGGATTCTCCTGCAAAAGCTGATAGGAGAGCATTCTTAGTCATTGGGCGAGGAGCCATATTTCATCACGTCAATAGATATTGATTGTTGAAGTAAAATTATAAAATATGGTGTTAAAACCTTGTACAGTGTTATTGTTTCTGTTCGGTTCTTCGTATTATAGAGGGATAATAACTATATTCCCTTGTCTACAATTGGTGGAGAGGGGAGAGGAAGACCTATTAAGAAGGTAGTACCGCCTGGATAACGCTGGGTAGGTGGTAGCGGATGGTAAAAGACGTCCACATACAGAAAATAGTAGAAATCCCTGAAGGGGTAGAGGTCGAAATAGAGGGCTCAAAGGTATCTGTCAAGGGCCCGAAAGGAGAAATAACTAGGGAACTACCGATTCCTAAAGGAATACAGATCTATAAGAAGGATAATCAAGTAATAATAGAAACATTCTTCGCAAATGCAAGAAAACGTGCAATAGTCGGAACACTGGCTGCACATATAAGGAATATGATAACTGGGGTCACGAAAGGATACAGGTATAAGTTAAAGATAATCTTCAGCCACTTTCCGATGAACGTTAAAGTAGAAGGGGACAAACTAGTTATAAGCAACTTCTTGGGAGAGAAAGCTAATAGAGTGGCCAAGATCCTTCCAGGAGTCACAGTCAAAATAGACAAGAAAAATAACGATATAATCGTTGAAGGCATTGATATCGAGAAGGTCGGTCAAACAGCAGCTAACATAGAACTCGCTACCAAGATAAAAGACAAGGACAGGAGAAAGTTTATGGACGGAATATACATCTATGAGAAGGAGGTGGCTCAGTAATGAGCGAAGAAGTTAGACAACAACTAAAAGAAAAAAGGAAACTACAACGCAAGCTTGCAAAAAGGAGAAACAAACCAGTCTTCAGGAGGTACCTCTCCTGGAGATTCTGGAAGTTTGAGAGAAGAGAGTATTGGAGAAAGCCTAAAGGCAACGACAGCAAGATGAGGTTGCAGCTCAAAGGTTATCCGCCAGTAGTAAAGGTCGGATACCGTACCCAGAAGGAAATAAGAGGGCTTCATCCAAGCGGCCTAGAACCTGTATACGTGAATAATGTTAAGGAGCTAGAAGGTCTAGATCCCAGGAAACATATCGTAGTCATTGCGCACGCAGTAGGGCTCAAGAAAAAAATAGAAATAGTAAAGGAAGCCGAGAAAAAAGGTCTAAAAATCGCGAATCCATAAGACTCCGGTAAGTGGAGAGGTGTAGTATAATGGACTACAGGCTTCAAAGAAGGCTCGCGGCCGAGATCCTAGGCGTAGGAGAGAGCAGGATCTGGATAAGTCCAGATCCAGAACATGAGGAAGAGATCTCTCAGGCGGTTACGAAAGCTGACGTTATGGCGTTGATCAAACAGGGCCTTATACAAGTTCGCCCTAAGAAAGGCAACTCGCATAGATGGCTTGAAAGGCACAGGCAAAGGCGCAAGGGTAGGAGAAGGGGATATGGACGTAGAAAAGGAAGACAGACAGCACGTCATGATCCAAAGAGAGACTGGATCACACGGATAAGGAAAATACGCAGGTACCTTAGATGGCTGAGGGACCACGAGGTCATAGATAGAAGAACTTATAGACGGCTATATCGTCTAGCAAAGGGAGGTAGTTTCAAGAACTTAGCAGATCTTCGCAGGCATATGATCGAAGAAGGAATACTCAAAGGTGAACAGTAATGGGGCATGGACCAAGATATAGAGTACCCTGGCGGAGAAGGAGAGAAGGAAAGACAAACTACTATAAGAGGCTTAAACTAATCAAGTCAGGAAAGCCTAGATTCGTAGTGAGAAGAACTAACAAGTACATCATAGTACAGGTAGCAGAGGCCAGGATAGGTGGAGACAAGATAATTGCTGCAGCACACAGCAGAGAACTAGTAAAACTTTATGGATGGAAGGGAGGAACAAAGAACACTTCAGCAGCATACCTAACAGGCATGCTGGCGGCATATAGAGCATTGCAGAAGGGTGTAAAAGAGGCAGTACTTGACATAGGGCTACATGAGCCAGTGAAAGGCTCAAGGGTCTTCGCTGCATTAAAAGGAGCAATAGACGCGGGATTAGAGATCCCGCACTCAGAGGAAATAATCCCAAGCGAGGATAGAATCGCGGGCAAACATATCTCGGAGTGGGCCAGCCAGCTAGCAAGCAGTGATCCTGAATTCTACAACAGGCAGTTCTCTGAGTACTTGAAGAGAGGATTTAAGCCAGAGAACCTACCTTCACACTTCGAGGAAGTAAAGGAGAAGATACAGCAAGAGTACGCGTCACAGCAGTAAGGAGGTAGATGAAGATGGCGTATGCAGGCACAACACTAGAGGAATGGGTTCCAAGGACACGTGTTGGTAGACTAGTAAAGGAGGGAAAGATAGCCACAATAGACGAGATATTCAGACAGAACCTACCCATACTAGAGCCCGAGATAGTTGATATATTACTTCCGGGCCTAGAGCACGAAGTAATAGACGTCAAAATCGTACAGAAAATGACCGATGCTGGAAGAGTCACAAAGTTCAGGGCAGTAGTAGTTGTAGGAAACAGGGACGGTTACGTGGGTCTAGGAAAAGGAAAAGCGAGACAATTCAGATTCGCAATCGAGAAAGCCACAAGAAACGCGAAGCTAAACATCGTACCCATAAGAAGAGGATGCGGAAGCTGGGAGTGTACATGTGGGGAACCCCACAGTGTACCCTTCACGGTAAGAGGAAAAAGTGGAAGCGTTGAAGTCATACTCAAACCAGCTCCAAAAGGTACTGGTCTAGTTGCAGGAGATGTGGCAAAGAAAGTATTAACGCTAGCAGGGATAAAAGACGTGTGGACCATGACAAAGGGAGAAACGAGGACAAGCTACAACTTTGCGAGAGCAACATACCTCGCTCTCAGAAACACCTACAAGTTCGTGACCCCACTGGACTGGCTAAGAACATAGCATTGAACTAAAAGGAGGTGAAGAATAATGGCGTTATACGCAGTGATCAGACTGAGGGGGACAGTGGACGTTCACCCGGATATAGAAAAAACCCTCTATCTACTAAGGCTTAGAAGAAAATATGCTGCATCACTCTATCACGATAGCCTACCAGGAATAGTAAACATGCTGAGAAAGGTCCAGGACTGGGCAACCTGGGGAGAAATAGACCGAGAAACCCTAATCAAACTACTCTACACTAGAGGAAGAATACTAGGAGATAAGCCATTGACGGACCAATACGTTACAGAGAAACTAGGTCTCTATGGAGGAATACCCGAGCTCGCAGATAAGCTATTATCGGGAGAATTATACTTCCACAAGCTAGAAAAGTACGGGATCAAGCCATTCTTCAGGCTTCATCCGCCAAGAGGAGGATTTAAGAAGACAATCAAGAGACACTATACAAATAGCGGAGAACTAGGATACAGGGGATCCACGATAAACGAGCTAATAATAAAAATGCTCTAGGCTAAGGGGTGTGTAGGAATGGTAGTAAGAAGAAAGAAGAAGACAAGAAAACTAAGGGGAAGAACCAGAACCATGAGCTGGGGACAAATAGGCCAGCACAGGAAGAGCGGATCAAAAGGTGGAAAAGGTGCCGCAGGGCTAGGGAAACACGAATGGACATGGACTATAAAATATGCTCCTACCTGGTTTGGAAAACATGGGTTTAACCCGCCAAGAATAAGAGTAGGATACAAGACAGTAATAATCAACCTCTATCAGCTCGAGGAGCTCGTCATGAAACAAGAACTAGCATCAAACGTGCCCCAGGAAGAAGGAAGAATAATAGTTAATCTAGAATCTATGGGAATCCACAAACTCCTAGGCAGAGGAAAGATAACAAAACCAGTAAAAGTGATAGTACCATATGCAAGCGAATCAGCCATAAAGAAGATAGAGGAAGCCGGCGGTATAGTAGTAGTAACCGGTAAAGAAGAGGAATAGCCTACTCCTTGTTGGATCCATAGTCAGGAGAGAATAATCTCCTCAGGTCATCCCTATTGTTTCTATTATTATCATTAGGTTTCCACGCATAATCTATTATCGTTAACTAGAATTATTATCCTCGCGGCAACAATTTTTCTTGTCTCGGGGTAGAGATTCTATGGAAAAAACATGTAAAAGAAAACTATCCATATCAGATACAGTAATTGAAACAGTACGACTCGTAACAAATACACACATTAACCCGCTAGGAATACTTCACGGAGGAACAGTCCTGAAATGGATGGTGACCACAGGAAGCATGAGTGCTATGCGGGTCTCGAGAGGGCCAGCACTCCTAGTTCATATGGATAATGTGTTCTTTATCAATCCCGTTAGGCTCGGGAAAAACGCCGTTATAACTGCATGGATAGACTATGTCGGGCGATCTAGCCTAGAAAGCACTATCCTTGTGGAAGAAGAAGATCCTGTTACAGGAAAAAGAAGAATCACGACTGCTGCCCACACAACGTATGTAGCAGTCGACGAAAATATTAGTCCTAAGCCCATAGATTCCTGTATATACCCCAAAGGAGATATTGAAGAAGAACTATATAGTAGAGCCTTGAAACGCAGAAAAGAGAGAGTTAGAACAAAAGAGTTAAAGAGAGTTATACCTCTGGACGAGAGATATGTTCTAGATAACCATATACTGGTTAACCCCGAGGACACTATCGCTTACAATGCCATGCATGCGGGAAGATTACTTCACGTATTGGATGAGACAGCCGGAATCCTAGCAATGAAATATGTTAAGGGCATTGCCGTTACAGCAGCTGTCGACGCTACAGACTTCATTGCTCCCATACTTGTAGGTGAAGTCTTAGATATCAAGGCCGCCCTGACATATGTAGGCCGTACAACGGTGGAGATTGGGCTGGAGGTTAGGACGTATAATCCATTTACGAACGAGTATAGGCACACTGTTACGAGTTACTTTACACTAGTACACTTGTCTCCTGCAGGCAAGCCTTCTCCGGTTCCTAAACTGGAGATTGTTGATGACCGGCAGAGGCTGATTATTGAGGAGGCTAGGAAGAGGAGGGAGAAGAGACTAGATCTCCTTGAATTCTTCAAGAGGGAGGCTTCTCGGATCAAGCCTCCCCGAAGATATTATGGTTAACACGATAAATACTTTATTTATCGAGATAAATATCAGAAGCGAGTGCATGGCCACACGGTGTGTAGAGACTTGACCCAATGGTGGAATAAACCCCTACGCGTGCTCCAGTTCAATATAGAAGACCCCTACGGATTCTACGCAAACAAGATCTCCGCAGACAACATTATAGCATTGGCAAGAAAAATCCATGCAAATACAGTGATTGTGTTTGCAAGAGATGCTTGGGGACGGGTATTCTATAGTGGAAGCTCCCTGTACCCTAAACATCCAAATACCCGTCTAGATGTAAGAGAACTTGTTGAAAAAGGCGAGAAAGAAGGAATACATGTAGTGGTAATGGCAGCCCATACGGCTAACAGATACCTTTACAGGATGCATCCGGACTGGGCTCAGAGAAACAAGAAAGGAGAAGTTATAGTACTCGAACATTATCCGAGGGCCGAAAGAGTTGTGGATCCCCACTGGCCCCTAATTTGTCCGAATAGTCCAGCGCTAGACCTCTACTTCGTACCGGAAGTAGAGGAAGCCGTGAGACTAACAGGAGCACATGGACTTCTTCTCGATAGTTTCAGGTATCTTCCTGATCCGCCACGTGCATGCTTCTGCCAGCACTGTAAGCTCAAATTTAGGAGAGAATACGGGATAGATCTACCTGAAGAAGCGAATATAGAGGATATGGCGTTCAGAGACGCCTGGGAATGGAGATACAATGTCACGGTTAGAGCAATAGCTAGAATGAGGGAAGCCGTGAAGAGAGTCGATCCGGATACACTATTCTTCTATAACAGTCATCCTGCTGGATGGGCCGGACGGGGAAACATAGTTGTAGCTAAGAGTAGAAGATATCTCGACGCCGTGTTTGCTGAGGCAAGCGAAGTAGACGTGAGAGGCCCTGGAATGTTAACAATAGCAACAAAGTTGTCGAAGGCTGTTCTTGGAGATGGAAAACCAGTTTTTGTAAGTAGGAATGCTTTCTATGATCTCAGACCTGTCCAGAGCCCTCCTGCCTCCACAATAAGACTTGGAATCTACGAGATAGTGGCGTCTGGAGGATATCCTATTGTGACGATGTTCTCCTCTCAGTTCTTCAATGATCAGAGAGCTATCAATGCTGTAGAGGAGGCATACAATGTCGTAGAAAAGGTAGAGGAGTATATAGATGGAGCAGTGCCTCTGAGGTATTTGGGAATAGTTTTTGATCCAGAAACACATGATAAGTACTACTGGCGTAAACCCGAATACTATATTGGTGAGGTAGAAGGATTCTCATTAATAGGAATGCACCGGCATATACCATGGGAAATAGTCTCTTCTACAGACTTAACCGAGAAGAGTATAGTAGAAAGGTATCCAGCAATAATTATACCCGATATGGCTATACTAGAGGACGACGCAGCAGATATACTCGAGAGCTACGTCTATAATGGCGGTCTACTCATAATAACTCATGAATTCGGAGTTATGAGGTCAGACTACACCTACAGAGAATCGCTCGCAATGCAGGAAATACTAGGACTCCAATACGAGGGAATATTCTGGTTTGGATACAGTTACCTCCATCTGGGAGACGACAAGATATACAAGGAATATTGGCAGGGCCTTCCCAGAGCAATACCTTTCGGAGATCACAGCGCAGCCTTTGCAAAGGAAAGAACAGATCCAAAGCTAGGAGAGGTAGTCAGGGTCACACCTGTAGCCGAGGATGTAAAGGTACTGGGATGGACGCGTCTAGGAAGAAGTGCTTACGGCTATGAATACACTCTGGGTAGAAGCACCCCTGCTCCAGACTCAGTGACGCACCTTGCAGCCCTCACACTGCGTAGATACGGAAGAGGAACAATAGTATACTATGCACATATGATAGGTGCACACTATTCAAGGCTAGGCCATCCCGACTATGCGGATCTAGTTACACGAGTTATAGAGAAGCATGGGCCTTCCCAGCCTATCAAGATAAAGGCTCCAGAAACAGTACAAGTGGAGGCGTACAAGCAAGGAGACAGGATAATAATACACCTAGTAAACCATACGTTCAACCAGAAAATTCTGAGTGCACCAACAGGCCCGAGCAAGCAGTCATTACCCTCCTTTGAGCCAGGATACAGGGTACACCCGGTAAGGGAAGTTATACCTGTATACAGAATAGAAATATGTATAAAGAAGACAGCACTGAACCACGAAAGTGTCAGAGCATTCGACCCAGTTAACGACACTAAGCTCGAAATAACCGATAAGGGCCAATATATCAGCATAAAAGTACCTGAATTAAAAGAATATAGCGTCATCGTAATCGAGCAAAATAGATAAAGAACAACCGTGTTTCATAGAAGTTCTAGTCATTATATTTTATACTTCTTCTTTATTCCAGCAATCACATGTACATGTTTTCCAGAAGCATAGTAGTATGCTTCCGCAAGTGCCTCGGAGAGCGTAGGATGAGGATGAACAATCCCATCCTCTAGGTCCCAGATTGTAAGTCTCCGTGCAATAATCCTAGCAGCCTCTCCAGCAGACTCGGAGGCATTACTATATGCTAATATGATCTTTACGATCCTCCCACTATCTTTTTCATACACGAGTTTGACAAATCCGGGAGATCTCTCGATACGAGATCTGGCTAGGGCATCAGTACGTATTTTCACAGACTCATACTCTTTCACTGGATCAAGACCCGTTGAGACTTCGACTATTTCCGGCTCGATGTACACGACCTGAGGTATAACTGGATCTTTCAAACAATTCTCGTTGCCCACAATGTTCTCGGCCGCAACGATGCTCTCGACTATAGCCTTATGGGCTAGGAGGGGAGGTCCCGCCACGTCTCCCGCGGCATAGATTTTAGGATTACTTGTTCTCATCCTACAGTCTGTTTTTATAAAGCCTTTATCGTCGATCATAACACCACTATTTGAGAGTCCCTTAATATGGCGTGGTCTTCTACCAGTTGCAAAGAGAACCGAGGACACAGATATATTTAGGATTTCACTATGCTTTAATAGGGATACTTTTACTTTGTCACTTACTATATCTATTCTTTGAACGGTAGTCTTGAAAAATTGTTTAACTCCTTGTTTTGATAAAACTTGTCTCACCAAAATGCCTACGTCTCGATCCATTTGTGGCAGTGGACGGTCTAGTATCTCGACTAAATATACGTCTGATCCTAGCCCAGTTAATGCATAGGAGAACTCTACACCCACATATCCGGCTCCAACTACCAGAATACTTTCAGGAGGCTCCTGAATATTGAGAAGACTCCTATTATCATGTATTCTTACGCCGTCGACGGTGAACCCTTTGGGTAGTATAGGATCCGACCCTAACGCAAGGAGGACTCCTTTTTGTCCGCAAAGTTCTTTTCCAGATCTAAGTTTAACACAATTATTATTGATATTTAGTGCCTCGTCATGGAATATTTCGACTCCAGACGCTTCTAGAAGATGCATAATTCCTTTCCTCGTCTCAGAAACTATTTCCTTGACCCAGTCAAACACAGCTTTTTCTTCTATATTGCCCTTTACCCAATCGTAACCTTTAAGATGATTCGATATTTTTGCAGCATGGATTAGTGCCTTCGTAGGTACACACCCATAGTTCGTGCATTCTCCACCGAGTAAATTTTTCTCAATGAGAGCTACTTTGAACCCCTTTCTACCCAACAATATTGCAGCTGGGTACCCACCCGGCCCTCCACCTACAATTACCGCGTCATAGAGCAACGACATTCACCATACAATTAATCTTGATTATTTTAAGTTAAATTAGCATCGAGGCGAGCCATCATATTATTTAAATAGTATAGTGATAGTATTGAGGCTAATTCTTTTAAACTTGGATGTGTTTATCCTATTTGATTGGCGTCTGGGGCCAGGGGCCCGTCGTCTAGCCTGGTCAGGACGCCGCCCTTACACGGCGGAGGTCCGGGGTTCAAATCCCCGCGGGCCCACCAAGGTTAGTCTATACTTTTATATATGATTGTTAATTTATACATGTGTGAATTTAGGATAATAATGGCAATGGGAGGGTATGCTTATATAATAAAAGGTGAATAGGGGATTGAAGGATAAAAAGTTAATCTACTATCTCCAAATTATATTTTTAATAACGATAGTGTTCTTAACTCCTTCAATAGTGACATGGTCTGGATCGAGTACTGTGGCGGATGTTGACCTCTATAAGCTAGACGATAAACCTAATATAACAGAAATAACGTTTGAATCAAATGGAATTAAAATTAAAATAAATAATTTTGATAACAGACCATTCTTAGATCCAGATGAAAACTTGACAGCATTAATCTATTCAGCAACAGTATTATATATAGACTTAGATAACAATACGACTACTGGATTTAATGGTACATCAGACTATGGAATAGGAACACCATTAGATAAAACTCCAAATCTTCCCCTTGGAACCGATATTATCGTCTATCTAGAGGGCGAAGTGTATTCTAGAACAGGAGAAGGATACTACTATTTGGATCCCCTTTTAGCATTCTATCCGAATGGCACTGTACTCAACATAATAAGAAGTCCTGCTCTTACAGTCTACGATAATATATCAAATATGACAGATTATCTTCAATTAGATAACGATGGTATATGGCTAGGAATAAACTGGACATATATCTACGACGTATATATGAATGTTACGAATATAGCAATTGATAAGAATTCGGCAATCATTTATTTATATAGTAAGTCCTCTTACAAGTGGAGAATCTTCCCATTTGGAAACACATTCACTCATATTATATATGTTGACGATTTTAATAATATCCTAAGGAATCGAATGACTCTACGCTCTTTGGAACTCGAGCTAGACGGTAATCTCACAGAGTGGACGGACGATTACTTGCTAGGAATAGATAATGACAAATATCCAACATTCGGTGCGGGTTTTGAAAAGATATATGCAGCAGCAAATGATACTCATCTAATGCTAGGAATTCAACTAGATAATTCTCTACTAGGAAGTATAAGAAATGGTGACATAAACTATGAGGATTTCCTAACATTATTGACTACAATAAGTAATGAAACTAGTAGTTATACACTAGAAGTCAGATATGATGCCTTTGGATTTTGGAGCATAAAAGCTAATGGTACGTCGATAACGTCGTATTCAATAATAAAACTAAATAATAAAGGTAACCAAATAGAGATAGCGATTAATATCTCGGCTATCAACGATCCCAATATATTTACTGGAGAAGGAGTAAACATTAGTCTAGAATCAGCTTGGGGAACTACTGGTATCCGCGACGCATTATATGTTCCGTACGACGATGAAAACATGACTTATCTTATTTATAGATATAATTTAACGTCGAATAAAGCAACATACGAAGGAATATCTTGGTTCTATCAAAAATATGCTCCAGGAGGTAGTAATATAACATTTACCGATCAAAACATTAGAATAATAATGAATCTATCGTCATCTACTGTATTCTATTATGGTTATAGCCCTATAAACCTGGCAAGTTTGGCCAATCCTCCTTCAGGAAAAATACATGGATACTATTACTTTTCTGTAAGGAATTCATCAAACCTCATATATCCAGTAATAATAAACGTCACTGTAGCTAACCCAACGTCTAATATTAAAGTATACTATTACAACAAGTACACTAATAAATACACTACTGTACCCGATACAAATATTATACGAGGAAATGGCTGGATAAAGATACTATTTGATGAAGATCTGTATAATAAAGGAGATCCAGTATTCCTACTATCATATACCCCAACAGTTGGAGGAGAACTAGTAGAAAACAAGATAGATCACTCGTTATTAATATATGAGATTGCCACTTTTGTTATATTTATAGTATTGGTATACTATTTAAGGTTAATGAAGTAACTATTTTATTATAAATATTCTAAATCTATATTTTTCTAGTTAATCATTTCAACACTAATTGAAATAGACTAGTATTATAATTATTTTAAATATTACATTTTTCTTTTAATAGTTCACGATAAAATTTGAAGATGATTGTCGTTAATTTAAATACATAAAGTTAAATATTTATTTCAGAAAGAATATAAGTGGTGCTACTGTAATGAAACTTACTTTTGGCCTGCCAGAACTAGACAAAATGCTTAAGGAGATGTTGCATTTAAATTCTCTAGTGGTTATTGCAGGCCATCCTGGAGCAGGAAAAACAAGCCTGGCGTCTAAAATCTGCTATGAAAACGCTAAGCTCGGCAATAGATGTTTATATATAACTTTCCAAGAGGATAAACGTAAGCTTTTCGAAATAATGAAGAATCTTGGAATCGATCTTGAGTCAGTAGAGAAAGAAGACTTGTTTAAGTTCATTAAACTACCGATAACTTTTCTAGATGTCGAGAAAATATTAGATGAGATCAATAATCAGATAGCAGACTTTAAACCTAGAATAATCGTAATAGATTCAATGAATACGTTTCTAAAGGCTGCAAAGGAAGAAGAGAAACGTGCATATCTGCAAAACTACTTCTATACGTTGTCAAGCATTATTAATGGCATGGTGGTTTTGATAGCAGAATTACCATTTGGCCAGGAGAGGATTAACCTCGGAGATATAGAATTCGTCGCGGACGCCGTATTAATAATGAAGCATAAGATTGAGCGAGGACTGCTTGTCAGAACCATGGAGCTTAGAAAGGCGAGGGGCTCTCCGATCATAGAGGCTGAGATACCATTCTCGATAGTACAGGGACATGGTATCCGTCTACATGTATCACCTATAATAGAAGAACTCCCAAAACACGAAGAAACCATAACACCTCCGTGCGGCTTGCTGGAGAAAACTATCGGTAACACTCCAATAGACTACACTATGTATATCTCGTATCCACCAGACATGAGGCCCGGAGAAGTAGCACCAATCATAATAGCACTAGCAGCTGCTAATGAGAAAAGAGCGCTAGTTATATCATATAGGTATTCTTCTAAGGCCTTCAAGGAATTAATAATAAACATACTAGAGCAGTTCGGGTACGACGGTGAATCCTATTATAGCTATATAAGTAACTACGTCGACTTTATAGGCATAAACCCCTTCGCATTCAGTCTCTCAGAACTCTATCAGAAAGAGATAGATCTTGTGACAAGCGGAGACTACGACATAGTAATATTCCATGGTATAGAGCTCGTAGAGAGAACTCTGGAACCAAGATACCTCCATAAGCTAGTGAACCAGTTATTATACCTAAAGTCCAAGGGCAAGCTAGTCATACGCTTAGGCTCAGAAATATCCGAAGAAACTTACAGGATGAATGCCGCAATATCAGATATAGTGTTAAGATTCGAAATACCAGAGTACGCGAAGTACAAGGACTGTAGACTAATGATATGGGCAAGAGGAAATCCTAGATATCATGCGTCATGCGGTGAAATAATAGAATGTGTACGTGAAAGCATCGAGAAAATGACAGTATCGCGAGGGGAGAGCCTTGGATGAATTCTCTCTACATAAACTTGAAGAGAAGATAAAGTCCCGGATAAGAGAAGAGTCCCCGGGACTCTACGGCATACTAGATCTCAACTGTAAGAGAGCCGAGAAAAAGAGCTGTATTAGGCTTCTACTCGAAGAACCTGAGAAATTCGTCGAAGTGCTTAGTACCTTGTATGATGAAGGAACATTATTTCTTATAATAAGATGGAATTTTATTAGGCCTATCTTCGAGATGCTCGGAATCGAGGACTATTATCTTGAAGAGTCATTAGCAGACCTATTGTTCGAGGATCCACAAGAGTTCAAAGAAAAAATCAACAAACTACTAAACGACCTCGGAAAACGCTTCCTCTAGGCTTCAAGCCTTTCTTGTAGCTTTCCTAATGCGGACAAGCGTAGAATTATACACTGCTCCCCCAAGGGAATCTATTCCTGGATCCACTAGTTTGTTGATCCGGTTATTATCAAGAGTCCAGGCACTCCTATAGACGAATATTATGCCTTGAGGAACCTGGTTTGTGATCTTTGCCCTCATAAAGACTCTACCCTTCTCATTATAGATTTCAACAAGATCATTATTTTCTAACTCATACTGCCTCGCGTCTTCAACCGAGATAAACACGATTGAAGGTATTCTCCCGTATACGTCCTCGAACTGGCTATGAGTATACAAGGGATGTGCTCCAGACACCAATACGAGGTATCCTTCAGGAACCCTGGGAGGTAGAGGCTCTGGTAACGGACTATAACCCCTAATAGGGGCACGTTGAGAATAGAATTCGATTTTACCGCTAGGAGTCTGATACTCGTCTAGTCTCCTGTAAGGGATCTCGACAATCCTCAACTGTCTAGCAATATCTACTAACCCGCCAGTATCTATGGAAAGCCTACGCCAGGGATTCTCTAAGTAGCCATCATTTATCCCCAATGAATTAGCCAGCCTCCTTGCCAGCTCTAGCTCTGAGATGGCCTCTGGAGGCTCCGGGAGAAGAGGCTTATTATATATGAGGTAATTATGCCAGTAACTATAGACGAGGTCTTCTTTTTCCAGATATGTGGGGGCCGGGATAACTAGGTCGGCTAGTCTAGCAGTATCACTCCAATGAGTTTCATGAACAACGACAAATAGGTCATCTCGAAGCAGGTTATTCTTTATCCTCTCGGCCTCGGGATATGTGGCTGCTGGATTAGTGAGGAAAACGAATACTAGTTTATAATCGTCCTTCTCAAGGTATTCTGCGAGCATGGACTGTGGAATTGTTCTGGCCGGTGGCGGCGTTAACTCGTTGAAGGGTAATAAGAGGCCCGATGTATTACTATAGAAGAAGCCCCTATGGACTCCGACTAGTGCAGGAAGCAGACTTATGGCTCTGACAGCTTCTCCTCCACCATATCTCCGCTGTAGACCGTAGCCTATGAAGATTATGCTGGGCTTTGTCTTTGCATATGTATAGGCGAATTCCTCTATTAATCGTTGTGGAAGACCTGTATAGCGAGATACATAGTCTAAATCGTATTTCTTTACATGTTCGCGAAACTGCTCAAAACCAAACGTGTGTTCTTCAACGAATCTTTTATCATAGAGCTCGTTCTGTATTATGTAGTTCGCGAGACCAAGAGCAAGGATGCCATCGCTTCCAGGCCGTATTATAATCCTTATATCCGAAGACTTCATCGTCTCAGTATTCCTCACATCAATAGTAGCGATCATGGCGTCACGGACCTTTTTCGCTTCCAGAGCAATCTTGAATCCGTGAAGATTTGATACTGCCGCGTTTACTCCCCAGTAAACGATTAAACGTGCATCATTAATAGACTCCGGCAATACCCCATAGTCTAATCCATAATGTAGACTTATACCGATCGACCCGGAATAATCGCAGATATTGTAATCAGTGAATGTAGCCCCTAGAAGCCTCCAGAAGCGGAGGGGCAACAATCTAGTTAACACTCCTCTATTTCCAGCATAGTCAACTACTAATATTTTATCCGCCCCATATTCATCGAGGACCTCTCTTACACGGGAAACGAGAATACCGATAGCTTCATCCAGAGTTATCCTCCGGTAAAGACCTAATTTCTTGTCAACCGCGATAACAGGGTACCGTAATCTATTTCTTGAACTAGCACGCTTCAAGTCCGCGTGTGCTCTAGCACAAGTAGGACCAGTGGTCAGGAATCCGTCTATATTACGCAGAGTACTATCTAGGGCTAGAACACAGGTGTCGTAACAGTCTCGGGGACATCCTACTAGTCTCATCATGCCTCAAATCAGATATTCTTACAGGGATGAGAATAAATAACCTATATGTATAGGGAGATGTATCCAATCGAGAAAAATCGAGTTCTTATAGACTCTGGGAGAAGAAGCATAAATTATAAATCATGCAATATTATAGATAACTAAGAATTAGGTAAGGATTCTATGCTAAATATTTAAGTAAGTAATATGGTGAGGTGGAGGAATAGTGGAGTGGACTATAGATAAACGTCCTGCATATTCTGTGTTGAAAGTAAAGCTTTCTCCCGGGGAAAAAGTAAGCTCCGAGCCGGGAGCTATGATGATCATAAAAGGAGATGTCAAGATTGAAACAAAGAGTGGAGGCATCCTCAAGGGCCTCGCTAGAAAGCTAATGGCGGGGGAAAGCTTCTTCCTAAACCATTATCAAGCCGGGCCAGGTGGGGGAGAGATATGGTTTGTCCCAGGGGTCCCAGGAGATATAGAAGCTATTAGCCTCTCCGGAGGAGCATGGATAATACAAGACACGAGCTACCTAGCCCACCACGGCGATATAGATATCAGCATTGCGTGGAGAGGAATGAAAGGACTCCTGGCAGAAGGAGAACTCATTTGGGTAAAGGCACAGGGTCACGGGATAGTCTGGGTTAACAGCTACGGTGCAATCGAGAAAGTAAGGGTCGACCCGGGAGAAAAAGTAGTCATAGACAACATGCACTTCGTAGCAATGCCGGCAAACATAAACTATAAAATAGTGAAAGTGGGAGGGCTCAAAACATTCTTCCTAGGAGGAGAAGGACTCGCAGTAGAAGTACACGGCCCTGCAGAAGTACTAGTACAAACAAGAATACTGCCACCACTAGCCAGACTACTAGCCCGATTCATCAAAACACGATAAAACTAATTAAAAACACATTCACGTTTCAATAAATTTATCAAGCAAATCCACTGGCAAGACCTCTATAGGAAAGGAAGTGATAACTTATGGAAGACAATCAACACGATTCGTCTAGGAAAAAAACAGTTATCCTAGCATTATCTATGATAATAATTATAGGATCAATACTATGGCTAACCTGGACAATACAACAAAGACTAAATAAAATACAAGAATCCGCCTTTATATCGGTACAGTTAACGGCTAGACAATTAGAAGACGAATTCTTCACTCTAAAAACATTAAGAGCTGACCTCGAGAAATACGACTGTAGCCCTTATGTACTGAAAACTAATAACCCGGAGAAATATATCTATTACAGAATGACCCTATTGAATATAATTCATAATTTAGACTCACTAGAAAATTACCTTTCAATCGCATACACCGCGGAAGGGCAACAAATCCCATATGAGCTTTCAAATACACTCTTAGACCTAAGCAGTTATATAACAACATTTGCAAACACACTAAACCACTATGCCTATAGTGAGAAAGACAAGTCTCTTGACTGTAACACGCTTCTAGACAATGAAACAATAGACCAAATAATCAACCGACTAGACACACTAGCAAACTACCAAAACATAAGCCAAGTAAATGAAGAATTCATAAACAATTTTGAAAATATCACAGTGGCATTGAACCAACCGTGAAGAATGAATATAGGGGATTTGGTGGACCGGCCGGGATTTGAACCCGGGGCCTCCGCCGTGCGAGGGCGGCGCTCTTCCAGCTGAGCTACCGGCCCAGCGCCCGACCGCATTTATACATTGATCCTTTAATCTTGTTTCCTGGTTTAAGGGATTTATAGTTAATCCCTAGGTTTACTTTTAACTAGGTGTAAAGGTAGTCTAAGATGAGAAAAAATATCATTTTCATCTTCTTGCTGATAATTGTAATAATTATAGTTTCCGTTACTAATACGAACCACGAGTCTAATCCTGGAGCTAGAGAAATAGTATCGCTTCCATACGTTGAGGAGGATAATGAACCTCAACACTTGCCCGCATTATATTATTTGAACAATGTTAGTGCTCTAGAGCTGACTAGAACGAATTGGAGTATAATTATTGTGGAGCCCGAGGATCTCTCCAGAGCAGAACTCCAGGCAGTAAAAGAGCATTCTTGGAGAACACTAGCTTATATCAATCTAGGCTATGCAGAGGAGTGGAGAAGCTACTTTAACAATCCCAAAGTTAAGGCTATAATTCATGAAAGCTCGGAGTATGAAGGAGAATACTTTGTGGAATACTGGAATCTCACATGGATAGATACAATCCGAGAACTAGCAATAAAGTATCTCCAAATGGGATATGATGGAGTTTATTTCGATAATATTGATGCATCCTTCACAATAGATGAACAGAGACCGTCCTGGACAAGTGGAATAAATCCCGTTGAAGCCATGATTGGAACTGTATGTAACCTATCTAACAACATAAAGTCACTCTATGGCGATGATACTCTAATAATTGTCAATATCGGGGGGGCATATAGCCTGCTCTACAATGACACCTTTCTCAACTGTATCGACGGCGTCCTAAGAGAGGAGCTATGGTCTATATCAGTGGACTCGGCCTCGACTCCCCAGGATAGGGAGGAAACTCAGGGGGCGTTGAACGCATTAGTATACGCAGTAGAGAAGGGCAAGATTGTTATTGTTTCTGATCCTATAAACGACGAATATGAGGCTTCGCAGTTCTGCAGTAAGTGCTGGGACTTGGGATTCATACCGGTTCCACAACCTGCATGGGCTTACGACTATACCCAGCCTCCTCCCGCGACATGGTGCAGATGACCTTCTATTGGCCTGGGGTAACTAAATAAAATATCAGGACATGTTCTCTAGTCCTTATATATGGGGATGAGCAAGGCTAGATTGGCTGAGATAGATCTGTGATGACATCGCCCGGAGTGACCCCTGATAGATCCAGGTTAATTATAATCGTCTACCAAAACCAAATATTAGTTCTTGAGGCCTGTAGGAATGGATTAGAAATATTATAGAGTTGTATACATGGTTAAACTATTGAGTGGTGTTCTGGATGAGGCTTGATTATAGAGTAGAAGAGGTTATGACACGAAACCCAGTATCAGTCAAACCAGATAATAGTGTTATGGACGCGGTTCTTATAATGGACAAGCTCGGAATTGGAGCCCTACCTGTAGTGGATGAAAATGGTAGGCTGGTCGGGATATTTACTGAGAGAGACCTACTGAGACGAGTAGTCGCCAGGAGAAGAGATCCAGAGAAGACCCTCATAAGGGATGTGATGACCCCTAACCCGGTTACTGTTAGGCCAGATGAAAGCGTGGCCGAGGCTCTACGTATCATGTCGAGCCTGAAAGTTAGGCATCTCCCTGTAGTTAATGATGCTGGAGTACTTGTTGGAATAGTCAGTATAAAGGACATAGAATTTGTCCAGCCATAGGATATAGAAGAGATACCTTATGCCTCCGAGACTGGACAATATAATAGGGGTTTAAACCTATCATCGTTGGAGGGCTAAACAGCATGGCTAAAGCAATAGTGGTAAAGATAAGTGGAAGCCTACTCTATCCGCCAGAACCAGGCTACCTGAAGCGGCTAACACGCTCATTATTAGAACTCAAGGCCAAGTACGGCGTTACACTAGGAGTTGTAGTTGGAGGAGGCCCTGTAGCCCGCTCATATATAAACACGTTAAAAGAGCTAGGAGTAGACAATGCAAAACTAGACATTTTAGGAATAGAAAGTGCAAGACTGAACGCCCTTATGCTCTCCACACTACTCTACCCTGAAAGCCCACTTGTCGTCCCACGAGATATTATAGAGGCCGCATCTATTGCTGCCACTGGGTTAATACCAGTAATGGGGGGACTCCAGCCTGGCCAGAGCACTAATGCTGTATCGCTTGCATTAGCAGAGGCTCTCGGAGCGGATAAGGTGATTAACATGCTAAATGGTATCGAGGGAGTATACGATAGGCCTCCCGAGCTCCCTGGAGCCCAGTTACTAAGAGAAGTAACATACAGGGAGCTTAGAGGTATAATCAATCAGTACCCGCAACACCCCGGCAAATATACTCTCCTCGATCATACAGCGGTGAAGATAGCGGAAAGATCCAAGATAACGATACACTTTATAAAAGGAAACGATCCAGATAATCTCATCAAAGCATTTTCGGGAGTGAAAATAGGTACAATTGTCCGGCCCTAGATTCCTCCTGTATACCGGACATGAAATTATTAACTATTCTCTTCAATTAATATTTCTTACTTATGTTAAGCCTCCAACCTATCAATAACTCGGATAGTAGTCCCATAACGAATATGATCCATGATAGAATACTATAACCGTGGAGGACGAGACCATATACCAGCAAGGATACGATCATTGTTCTACCTAGACTATCCATCACCATATATCCTGCTGCAACATACCACAACGGCCATATATCCCATCCATCAGGAGGACTAGCTGGCTTGGGTTTCTTAAATAGTCTCATGGCATATAATGCCGTGAGTGTTGACGCTAATGGTAGTACCGCGAATATTCTTTGTTCATACAAGAATAGAGATATAGCTGCCAGAGGCGGAAGTAGTATGGACAACACAGACGAGAGCTTTCGGGCAGGATCTAGTCCTAGCCTTACTGGAAGCGTATCTATTCCTTTGTCTTTATCATGCTCGTACTTGTCTAGGTGCTTCCCTATCAAGACGAGCGACGCTGATAAGGCAGATGGGAGATACACTAATGCTTGTAAAACAGTATGATTACCTGTCATGGCATAGATCGTTCCTCCGGTCATTACAGGGCCCCAGACAATAGCAACAAGTAATTCACCAATGCCAAGCCTCTTCGCATCAACTGGGAACCCCGCGTATAGGAGCATGATAAGCATACCGATAATAGATAGAAGAGCTATCATGGGCGTCACTTTAATAGAGAGATAGAGGGCCAACAAGAGATCATATACTAGCACTAGCGCTATAAAGTTTCTAATAGCGTGGGGCGTCACGATATTATCTAGTAACGGGTGTGGTCCATAGAGGGTTCTGAAATATGATGGGTCGTCAAAACCCCTCTTGTAATCGTAGTAATCATTAATGAAGTTGTCAGCTAGATGGGCCCCGATGAAGCCGCCAAGAATAGCTAGATAAAGTAATGGATCAAAGCAATCGCTTATCCATGCAATTAAGCCACCAATGGTTACAGCATAGAATGTCATAGGCACGACACATAATCTGCTGGCAGCCACTATCTTCGCGATAACATTTACGTCTTTATACTCCTCCGGCACCCGGCATTTTCTAAAGCTATACCAAAGTATTCTCAACGATCTCACAGTTAAACCACCAAGAAGTGGTTTACAAAGAAGAGAAATATCAAACCAGCGCTATTAATCCACAAATACAACAAGCCAACACAATTCATAAACCTTATGAGATACACTAAAGGAAAAATACCTCTAAGGACAATACCACATCAAAAACGGAACCTATACAGCCGTCTTCGACGGGTGGGCCCGTCGTCTAGCCTGGTCAGGACGCCGCCCTCACACGGCGGAGGTCCGGGGTTCAAATCCCCGCGGGCCCACCACTAATTGTTGTAGCGAATCGCAAATTCCATCGAGCAGAATAGCTCTCCTAAGCTTAGGGCTGCGATAATGTATAAGAGGACTATGCTCTACGAGTTATTTGGGGATGCTGGCGTTGCCTCGTATCGTGAAGATTATCATACCCGACGGGGTGAAGGAAACCGAGGTTGCACGATGGATAGCAGAGGGTCTGTCAAGAAAAGTATTCCGAAAGCTTCTCATAGAGTCTCTTTCCGAAGGAATTAACGTGGATTTAGAGAAGGCTCTAAAAGAATTCGAGAAAACCCGGGATGAAGTATGGAGAAGAATAGAGAAAGAATACAGAGAGAAGGGTCTAATATAGCACTAATTGTAGATAGCAATATCGTATTCTCGATAATAGTAGCTGGTAGAAGGGCCCGTGCCTATAGAATTATTGTTAATTATCAAGACCTTGAATTATACTCGCCGGAGGAGGTTTTAACGGAGTTTCGAGAGCATACAAAGAAGCTCGAAAAGAGTGCCCGCACAGAATTCTGGGATAAAGTTCTACTAGCTTTCTCGTTAATTAGAATAGTTCCTAGAGAGATATATGAAGATGTCTTACATGAAGCATATCTCATAGCAAGCCAGTTCGATCCAAAGGACACACCCTTTATAGCGCTCTCGCTCAAATTAGACCTTCCTATCTGGACTGAGGACAAGGGCCTATTACAGACATCATTCACGTCGGGAAAGTATATAGCACTAGATACCGAGGCTCTTGAAAGTTTATTAGAAGGTAAACCATTCAGGTTTATTAGACAAAAACTACACGAGAAACTCTTCAAAGAATAGGTCCCTATATTACGTCATTAGCATGTATATCTAATGGTAGGTGATATTACTACCGATATCTTTCGTGAAATTCATTTCGGATCACATGAATATCAATGATGTGTACTCTTGTATATTGTTGTGTTCTCACACGGCGGAGACCTCCGTGGTCCAAATCCCCGGCAGGCCCACCAATAGACACCAGTCCTGCTTTCTCCTCGACTGTTACTAAGACGATAAAGGGTTAAGAGCCTCGAGTACCGTTTAAGCTTATGAGGAGGGAGACCGCAATTGACCTTAGACAAAGCGGAACTTTTATACAGGGAGCTACGTGAGTTAAGGACTATACTAGAACGTATCGAGGCCC
>CAYROE010000003.1:0-50972 GCA_964425855.1 uncultured Desulfurococcales archaeon
ATTCTATTTCGGGATCCGCCACTACGTCGTCGCCGTACTTCTCTGCGAGGCTCTGCACCCATTCCTCTCTTTCTGCTGGGTTATATCCGAAAGGATTGCCTGTCTGCTGCATACTGTATAATACGTTTAACGCGTCTTCCGGTACACTTTCGCTGGCCGAGCTCATCATTCCACGTCTGATATCGAGAATCGTATCTACATGATGTATTAGTACCGGGCACTCTGTCACACATGCACCACATGTTACGCAGCTCCATATAGCTTCAGGGTCTAGTTGAAGGCGCTTAACCTCTTCTGGCGTTTCTTCGTCTTCTTCCTCTCTCCATACCCTGTTGTCCCAGGCGCCACTATACATGAGATCTCTCATTCCCACGATTACGTCTCGAGGTCTTAGAATCTTGCCGGAGTTAGCTGCCGGACAAGCGTTTACACATCTCATACAGCTTGTACACGCGTCATAATCCATTCTTTGTTTCCAGGTGGTGTCTTTAAGGCGTACGATACCAATTGGTTCTTCTTTTTCTATTCGTTCGTCTATGTCGAGTACTGGTTTGATTGCCTCCGCAGGAGGCTCTGGCCTAGCGAGAGCAACGTTTAGTGTCGAGGCGGCTATATGCCATAGGTTTGTGAACGGTATTAGTGCCAGTGTCAGTTGTGCTATTATTAGGTGGAAGAGCCATAGGACTCTATAATATGACTCTATCTGGTCTGGGCTGAGGCCTTGTGCCCAGCTATATATAATGTATCCTATTGGATCGAAGCTCGCCGACTCGATAGCGTGGCGTGTGCTTTCTGGGTATGCAGCCACTAGTCCGTCTAGGAAGAATCCTGTCACTACTATGGTTATGAATAGTATGTGTACCACGTAGTAAACCGGGTCCTGTGGTAGGTTCGGTGTTAGCTTGAGTGCTCTCCGTATAATTGCTATTATGCTGCCCACTATTACCATTATACCAGCAATATTGCTTAATAACTTATAGACTATCCAGACGTTACCAGTTAGTATTGTTATGAAGTGGTCATCTATTGCTCTAAGCGTTGTAGCGATTAACAGCCATAGCATTCCCCCAAATATAAGTAGGTGCATTAGACCTGGGAATCTATCTCTTACTACTTTCCATTGGAAAAGCGCGTATTTTACAAGGTTCTTTAATCTGAGAGATAATGGCCCGTACTGTATTTTTTGACCTCCATAAGTCCATCTCTTGTATGCTTCATATAAGCTGTAGAGAAGGACTATGACTGTAATAGTAGATATAATATACACTATTGGTTCTAGGTCCTCTACCATTATAAAGTGATCAATACGGGGCACCACGCTAGGCTCCGCCACTAGTAATCCCTCCATGAAACCTACTAGGCTATGAAGACTGGTACTATTCCACTGCCAAATAATTGGGCCGATAACGTATTATGTTATTCAAATATAATTGTTAGATATATTATCACCCTTCTACGATTTAAATAGTACAGCGTAAAGACGACATAGTATTACCAATACTACATAAGATAGGATGCATAACAAGATCCGTTTTCTCCTTAAATCCACCCTAGAACCCTTTAGATACGTGGATTCCGGGGCAACAACCTATGCCGAAAAAGAAGAGGAGCTTAGACGAGTTCATAATGAGCATTAATAACAAGATAAACGGAGCTACGAAAGACAACAATACAAAACCTAACTATAACTATAGTAATAAGCAAGTAAAAACAAGCTCCAGTCTAGCATATAATTCGCCAAGTAGAGTAACACGAAGAAAAATAAGCCGATCAATTACCGACTATCTATTTGTTTCATCACATGATAGACAAAAATTAACACCTAGTAGGAAGAAGAGAGAAATAATAAAACAAGAGAACGAGAAAAGAGAAACATCTACGTCGTCTAAATCATTGGCACAGACTTCCACAGATGTCCATGTTCAATATATAGAATCCTCCACTGAGGAGGCAAGACACAAACAAAACCTTATAGAAAAAGAAAGAACAATTACTCCTCTAAAACTTATGAGCGACGCCCAAGAAATCAAACAAGTGATTTGGAATCTTGGCGAAACAGACGATATCGTAGAATCCGTCACAGGATATATTATAGACGTCAAATACGACGGTGATGCAAAGAAAGCCGTCGTGTACTTCTATGATCCAAAAGATAACAAGCTCTATAGATGGATCGATAGAAGCGGGCATATGCCCTACTTCCTAGCACTTGCAGAACCCGAAGAATTATCCTCTCGGGAGATCGGTGTTAATAGACATGAGTCCTTCATGTCGTATAGTAAGGTCGAAAAATTCAATCCTCTGACCAGAAAGAGGATTAAGCTTACCAAGATAAACGTCACGGATCCCTTAGCTGTGAGGGATCTTAGACAGAGGCTCTCGGGGAAGGGAATTCCTTATTACGAAGCAGATATCAAGTATCATCATAACTATATCTATGATAAACATATCATTCCCGGCTTATTGCATAAGGCTAGAAAGGACGTGTCCCTGCTAGATTATAAAGTAGAAGAAGAAGCCATTGAGAATGTCAAGAGAGTTTTTCAAGACGAGCCAGAAGATATCCAGGAACGAGCCCTAAAATGGATACCCATATTCGAGCAACCTCCACCCGAAATGAAGAGAATAGCTATCGACATAGAGGTATACACTCCATACGAAGCAGAACTCCCAGACCCCGAGAAAGCCCTATACCCCATTGTAAGCATAGCCCTCGTAGACGATTCCGGCAACAAACGCGTGTTAGTCCTAGACAGATCAGACTACCATGAACCCCTAGATCCAGAGAAAATCCCAGAAAATACTATCGTAGAGGTCTATGACAGCGAGCTCGAAATGCTTCTAGACGCCCTGAGGATAATCTCAGAATACCCAGTCATCATTACATTTAACGGAGACAACTTCGACATACCTTACATATATAACAGACTAATCGTCCTAGGCGTAAATCCCCGCTATCTACCGTTCGAATTCCACCAGGACAGCGCTAGCTTCAGAAACATGCTTCATGTAGACCTATACAAGTTATTTGACATACGTGCACTACAAGTCTACGCCTTCGGAAACGCTTATAGGGAGAAAAACCTAGACGCCATCGCTGAAGCGCTACTGGGCAAAAAGAAAGTAGCACTAGACAAGCCAGTTCCAGAGCTCGATATAAACACACTGATTAACTACAACCTGACCGACGCAGAGCTGACAATGGAGCTAACCACGTTTGCGGATAACCTCGTATGGAACCTCATAATCCTCCTAATGCGAATAAGCAAACTAGGACTCGAAGACGTAACAAGAACCCAAGTCTCCGGATGGATAAGAAGCCTAATGCACTGGGAACATAGAAAAAGAAACTACCTAATCCCATCAAAGGAAGAAATAAACCAGTACAGTGGCCAAGCTAAGAGCACAGCTATAATCAAAGATAAAAAGTACAAGGGAGCAATAGTCCTAAAACCACCACAAGGCGTATTCTTCAACATCCTCGTACTCGACTTCGCAAGCCTATATCCCACCATAATAAAGAACTGGAACCTCTCCTATGAGACAGTAAACAACCCATATTGCAAAGGCAAGAAAATAAAGGTACCAGAGGTCGACCACGAAGTTTGCATGAGCGTAAAAGGAATCACAAGCGAGCTAGTAGGACTCCTAAGAGACTTCAGAGTAAAGATCTACAAGAAACGAGCCAAGGACAAAAAGCTAGACAAGATCCTAAGGCTATGGTACAATACCGTACAGTCTGCAATGAAAGTGTATATCAATGCAAGCTACGGAGTCTTCGGCAACGAAACCTTCAACTATTACAGCCTAGCCGTAGCTGAAAGCGTCACCGCCATAGGTAGAACCGTTCTAAAGAACACACTTAAAAAAGCTAAAGAACTCGACCTAATGATCATCTACGGCGATACAGACAGCGTATTCATGTGGGATCCCCCAAGAGAGAAACTCGACGATATCATAAACTATGTGAAAAAGGAATATGGCCTTGACCTAGAAATCGATAAAGAATTCAAAATAGGATTATTCAGCGGACTCAAAAAGAACTATATAGGCGTAGGCAAAGACGGCTCCGTTGTTATCAAGGGGATGGTCGGAAAAAAGAGTAACACACCAGAGTTCCTGAAGAAAGAGTTCCAGCAGGCAACAAGATTATTAGCCGAGATAAACGAGCCAGAAGACGTATTCGACACTATAACAAAGCTACGCGACCACATCCACGAGATATACTATAAGCTGAGGAAGAAAGAATACACGCTCGACGAGCTAGCCATTAAAATCATGTTATCCAAAGACCCGAAAGAATACAAGAAGAACACGCCACAACACGTGAAAGCCGCCCTTCTACTCAGGAAATATGGCATACGAGTAACAAAAGGAACAGTAATCACATTCGTCAAGACCCGTGACAAGCTAGGTGTGAGACCCGTCAAGCTAGCCCGATTATCAGAGGTCGATACAACCAAGTACCAAGAGTACGTACGCACAGTTTTCGAACAAATGATCCAAGCACTAGGAGTCAACTGGGAAAGCCTAGGAGGACAGTCCAGTCTTCTTTCACATTTCAGCTGAAACCCTCCTCATAACTCCATATTTTTAGGACAACTACATTATCCTCTGTACTAGTCTTATCTATAACGGCGATGATGACCGACTTCGGAACAGATTACGTTGTTGAAATGAAGAACCGTGTGAGGTCTGAGCTACATCTCTTCTGTTCCATTAAGAATGATAGAAAATACAGAACATTCATGTTATAGGAAGTAGTTGCTAGATAGTCATAATTATGGTGGGCCCGCGGGGATTTGAACCCCGGACCACGGGGTCCCGAGTCGGGCGCCGCCCCTTTTTTCTGGGCTCGGCGTACCCCGCATCCTAGCCAGGCTAGACGACGGGCCCTATTCCCTGAAGGTATTGCTCCAGAGATGTATGTTATGGTGTTGATATTTAAAGCTCTGCTGGTTCTAGAGAGACATGGGTGTTCGACCCTTGTCGAACAATGGTTCGATTGAAGACTATGCAGTATCAATAATAGCACGGAGAATTGCAGGAGACATAGTATTAAGCGATGATCCGGGCCAAAGCCTAAAGAAATGGAGAGACTATTTTGAGGCAAGCCAACAAGTAGTAGCAAGAGTAATGGGAGTCAGCCCCAGCGTCGTCAGCGATTATGAGAAAGGCCGGCGCCAACCTGGTTCGAAATTCATCCAAAGATTCGTCACAGCATTATTATCGATAGATAGGGCTCGGGGATGGCCAAAGCTTACCCAGCTAACGAGAACACTGGGTGTACCACCAGGAGTAATAATTGACATGAGAGACTTTGACGAGCCACTCAGCATAGCCGAGATCTCCGAGATTGTCGAAGGAATCCTCCTAGCGCCCACCTATCCGTCAGAAAAGAAGATTTATGGATACACAATCATAGACAGTATACGCGCGATAGCATCCCTTAGCGGAACACAGTTCTATGCACTCCTTGGAGGAACCCCGGAACGGGCCGTCATATTCACAGGGGTACAAGCAGGCAGAAGCCCCATGGTCGCAGTAAGAGTCTCACCAGTAAAACCATCCCTAGTAATAATACATGGTCCTCGCCGACACGTCGATCCACTGGCAGTCAAACTAGCAGAGCTAGACGGAGTACCATTAATCCTAAGCCTAGCAAAAAGCGTCCAAGACCTGGTAGCAAAGCTTAGGACGAGAAGTATAAGGAATATCGATCTAGCAGCCGCCGGACTACCAGGGCTTTAACCTTATCCCTCGGTAAGTTTTAAGATAGCAGCCGCTATATCCCCGCCGACTTCCTCGAGGGCTTTCCTAGCTTCCTCTAACGAGACGTTCGCCTGCTCTGCAACAAGCTTAACGTCCTCCTCACTAATCTCGGGTACTTCCTCTTTTACCTCTTCCTCTACTTCAACTGGTTCCCCTACGACATAGATCATTGGCGGCTGGCCACGAGCCCTAAGAAGCATTGCCTGTGGATTCTCTACCACTAGTTTTCTACCATCTGACAGTTCAAAGACTACTCTTTCTACGTCTAGGTCTTCCATCTTTATTCCTAGCTGTTTCATTGCTCTTCTTAGATCTCTAGGACTCATTCCAAACACGTCTAGACACCCCATATACGCCGATATAACTATGTCCCATGCATGTCCTAAAATAATTCTATAATAACGATGTGGATATAACCCTTATCTAGATTTTATAGATGGGAGCACATCCAGGCATAATAGGAGGCCTACCTACACCTGGAGCATAGGTACAATAATGCATCAAGAAAACAGACTGGTGAAACAAGGTGACAATAGAAAACGATAAAGTCACGATAGAAATATTGGGAAGCGGCAGAGAAGTAGGAAGAGCAGCCATATCTATAAACCATAAAGGTAAGAAACTACTCCTCGATTACGGAGTCAACTTCGACGAAAACGATAACCCAATATTCCCAGGACACATACGTCCTAGAGACATAGAGGCCCTAGTACTGACTCATAGCCACCTAGACCATATAGGTGCAGCCCCATCGCTATACGTATCGATATTCCCCAGACTAATAGCAACCCCCGTCACACTAGACGTATCAAAACTCCTACTATACGATATGATAAAGCTGAACGGGCCCTTCCTACCATATGACAATGCAACCGTCGATGATATGCTCGCTCACGCAGAAACCCATGGCTACGGTGAAACAATCACTGCTGGAGGCTTCAAGATAACACTATTGTACAATGGACATATACCTGGAAGCGCCGCGGTCTATGTTAACGTAGATTCACACACTATACTCTACACAAGCGACTTCAACACCGTGACAACAAAGCTAATGGAACCAGCAAGACTCGAAGGATACAAAGTAAATACCTTAATCATCGAGAGCACCTATGGCTCCAGCAACCACCCGCCGCGAGAAGAAACCGAGAAACTCTTCTACGACAGCGTAGAGGAAGTTGTTAAGAAAGGAGGCACAGTCCTGGTACCATCGTTTAGCGTTTCCAGAGGACAAGAGATAATGAGCATCCTAGCGGAGAGAGGCTTCAGCTATCCAGTATGGATTGATGGCATGATAAGACAAATTACAGAAATATATCTAGCACATGGAGAATACCTGAGAGACGCCTCAACACTATCGAAGGCGGCAAACCAGTTCAGAATGGTAAAAGGATGGCAAGACCGACGGAGGGCTTATAAGAAACCAGGAGTGATTATAGCTAGCGCAGGCATGCTAAAAGGTGGACCAAGCCTCTACTACTTGAAGAAACTGGCTGGAGATCCCAAGAACGCCATCTTCCTAGTAAGCTATCAGGCCGAGGGCACACCTGGTAGAAGAATAATAGAGGAAGGAGTATACGGTGATGCAGACATACCCGTGAAGGCAAGAATTCAATGGTTTGATTTCTCGAGCCACACTGATCAGCACGGCATCATGCAAACAATCAAGAGGTTAAGAGGCCTCGAACAAATAATACTAGTTCATGGTGACCCACTGATACAAGAGGAGCTCGCTAAAAAGATTAAAGAAGAATACAATGGCAACATCGAAGTTCTAATACCCTCTAATGGAGAAATTATTCCTATTAACTAGGATCAAGTCTTTACCAAATAGAGATATCATTTATCTAACACTAGATATTCTCATGGCTATTTAAAATCGATTTTCCAGTGTTTAAAAACTAATAGGGTAAAGAGACTACTGTTTCTCTTCTACCTTGCCTTCGTCAACGTATACTATTTTCTTACATTTCACTTTTCCTAAAATTTCGCTAAGTTTATCTTCTGTCGTCTTATAGGTGTAGAGGTATCTTTTTGTTCTAGCTTTAACTTTTACAACGTTTCCCTTCCTGGATTTTTTCACTCTACATTCAACTGCTCTGGCTGTTACTTCTATGAACTCCTCGAGGTTCTTGATCTCTACCGGCATCCCTCTATCACCAGATCCACTAGTGTTGTGTATCTAGTTATTATATTCTATTGTGGAATTGAGACATTGTGGAGGACAAGGATAGAATATCTGGGATGAGGCGACGAGGCGTTGAACAAATCTAGGAGCTTGAAAGCGCTTGTAGCCGGCTTCCCCGCTATGGCATATATGTATACGGTCGGTAGCGTTGGATTCTGGCTCCCATTATACTTGGAGTCGAGGGGATATGACTATCTTAGTCTACAGCTTATAGCTACTTTCTATTTTGCTAGCCTAGCATTTGGAGGCCTTGTCGCCGGAATTGTTACTGATAAGGTTAAGAGACCGGATCTAGTAGCGTTTCTCGGCATGAGTATTAACGGGCTAGTTATTATTGGAATGTACTATTATTATGTATTTAGAGATCTAGTTATACTCCGTATAATTCAGGGACTAGCGTTATCGACTGCTATTCCAGTGGCGTTGGGTTCTCTCTCGCTTCTTTTCGGTGAGAGCCTCGGAGTAGGCTTAACGTCCTTGTTTATGGCGGCGGGTATGAGTTTTGGAAGCTTATCTGCAGGATACATTATATCTGAGCTAGGATATCTTCCTATGTTTATAATTGCTGGCTTATTGAGCATGATTGCAGGCATTCTATCGTTCTATATAGAGGTACCGTTAGAGGCTTCAAAGATCAAACCCTCGATACTCAAGCATCTAAAGAAGCTTCCATGGACTGTTATAATAGTCCTAGTTGGAATCTTCCTTCGCCAGACTTTTTCAACCGGGATATATGCTATACTAGCTGTCCTGTTCAATAAGATACTTGGCCTTACACTCCTGGCAACCGCTATAGCATTAGCGGTTAATCCCTTGGTACAGGGTCTTATTAGTCTTCCAGTCTCAAGAACCTTGCAGAGGTATGCTAGGATACTATATCCTATCGGCATACTGCTGACAAGCCTCGTCTTTATAATACTTTACTATGCTGAAAGCGCTCTCAGCGTTATATTTGCGATGGTTGTACAGGGTATAGCGTTTGGTATAGTGAACATCTCGGGTAATTATCTAATCATAAGTAATGTCAGTTTGGAGATAAGATATACCTCTAGTAGTCTCTTTAACCTATTCTTCAATCTTGGATGGATCGTTGGAACATTTATCGCCGGCATCTATATGAAAACTCATGATCCCATAGGATGGCTTATAATAGCATCAATAGGTGTGGCTCTGACATCGATCATCATTATGATAGCATTATATGCTAGAATACGGGAGAATAAGAGCTAAGACTATTCAAGATAATACTAGTTCAAGGAGAGACTTCGAGAGATCCTCTCCGCAGACATAGTTGATATGGCCTTGATACACGCCCTTCGCCTTTGCGTTCCTACGCCTCAAATCACCCACAATGGACGCGATTGGATGTTTACCTAGTGACCATGCACAGAACCTGTACCCAGAGGGGATTTTGGAGGCCGTGATAGCTTTCTTGACTGAGGATCCTAGAAGGATGCGGCTTGTTAGTAGGAGAGCCGAATAGTTTCTGGGGAGATCGGATTCCACTAGTTTAACGCTATCATATTCCTTTCTCCTTGACTTGAGTACTTCATTCACTATCTCGGACGCTAATACTTCATAACTCGAAACTAGGGGATCCCTTATCAGGGCCATACATATATCATAGCCTGATTCGACTAGGCTCCTAGGTATATCCTTGAAAGTTTCAGGATTCTGACTCACAGTTATACCCCACAGCTTGTTCGAGCACTCTAACGGTATGCTCTTATCCAGAATATGGTGTAGCCCCGCCTTCACCATCATATTCTGATAAATCCTTGAACTAATTGCGCCCTGACCCATCATCGCCATGACACTCGCCGCGACCTCCAAATAGTATTCGCTCCTCGTAATCATATGAACGAGGAATGACACTGTCGGCCAGTTGCCTCTGGGATCTCCCCTGGGACTCGGGTTAAAGTACAGGACGTTTTTCATACGAGGCCGTATATAGTTCCACGAGTTATCTATTACTACTACTTCTCCATGAATGTTAGCTGCAAGGAGATCTATTTCTGGACCCTGCCATCCTGATCCTAGTAAAACAACAGAGTCATATTGTCTGCTGGTCTCAGCTATCTCTCCTATAAATGAGATACCTGGCTTGAAGTCTTCATGTGCCAGATACCCTAGCCTTCCGGGACCTGTGTTCATCACATAGCTAGAAATTATTGAAGCTGCCATTAAATTATCCGCGTCCCAAGAATAAACTATTAGGAGATCATTATTTGTTAATACGTCTCTAATCTCGTTTATCAATGTGGGCTTCACCTCGTTTCATCTTACTGTCTTACCGTCATAGTTTGTAATGTTGGATAAAACAAAGTGGGCCCAATTATTAATCTTTATGTTACTAGATATATTATATCATCTTGGTAATACAATGTCTGTGGATTTTTTACAACCTTGTATAGTCCGCCGATATACATTTCTAGGAATAAAGAAACGCAGCCTCGCATCTAGATCCTTTCTTAACCCAACCCTTTTTGTTGCTTTAACCATCCGTGGTTTTAGTCTAAAATTATCCGCTATAATACATGCTACCTCACAGGTTCCCAGTCTTGTCCCGTTTAGTTCCCTAGTTATAGCATAGTAACTTGAAACTACACCTGGACCTGTGAGGTAGTCTTCAAAGCATTTTCCCACGGCAATTCTTCTAATAAACACGAGGCCTCTGCGGGTCTTGCCGGCTACTATATTCAGCATCCAGTATCCATGAACGGGATAGAGAAATAATTGACCTGGTTCTAGTGCGTTTATATCTTTTTCCTTTACATATCTGTGAGAGTGACAGGCGGGATCGTTTAAAACGCAATACACTTCAAGGTCTACTATTCTTCCGGGTCTGCTGTTTATGACCAGTATTTTTCCGAGCAAATTATACGCTGCTTTTAGCGGGTTCAAACGGACGAGATCATCTAGATTATAGCCTTGCATTATCATACCCACACTATACTTTCTCTACCGGTGAAAATAATATTCGAAAAACTCCGACAATCAATATATTGATCGAGATTGGATAGGGCCCCGGGAAAAATAAGAAGCAGCAACCTCTACAGAATATTTGCGATAGTAGTAGCCTGGATTCTAGCTTTAAACCTGCTAGTTTTCTCATTCTACATGTTCTTTTATCATGGTAGCTACTATTATATAGGGGATTACGGTGGATACTCTCTTTATAGATTTCATCCTTATGAAGGGTTAGTTATACCTAGCCTCCTACTCTTGGCTTTATCGGTATCTCTATATATGGCGATTCCGTATATTGGAAGAAAATCGACTATACTATTGTTATCCATAATGATTTTTCTCCTCGTAACGTACATTTTCATAGTCTTCGATTATTCACAGAGCATAAAAGCTGTTCTCTTATTTTACGGCGGAAAAACTGATAGCTACGTACTACAGTATGCGGCTGCTAAAGCTATTCTCCACGGGGAGAATCCATATACAATAAATTTCTCCTCTGTATTGAACGAGTCTATTGATAGCGGAGTACTCCCGATATCTAAAGTTACCTACATCTATGAGCCCGGAACAACTAGGTATGCTGGATCCGAGATTATTGGATTCGTAGACAAGTTTGATTATCCTGCGATGGCAGCGTTATATTATATACCGGCTGTTCTATTAGGAATTAGCGGAGTGTACTGGGACGCTATAATTATAGGCCTTGCACTGGCAATAGTGTATCTTAAGGCCGATACCCCTATTCGACATCTCATTCTCGCGTTATTCGCCTCGGGAGCATTCTCGTTCTTTGGTATTATGTATCTGGGGAGTCCTCATGCTGGATGGGTTGCTCCATTAATGGTTGCAATGGCATATTCCTCGAACCCCATTGTTTCCGGAGTATTGCTAGGTCTCTCTTCCTCGTATAGAGAGACAGCTGTAATTTTCTCGGCCTTCTTCGCTGTATATGTTTTACGGAGATATGGGTGGCGACAGTTTACTCGTTTTTCAGCAAGTTACGTTGCGACAGGCCTTGTAGTCAATCTCCCGTTTTTCTTACTTGATCCTCACGCCTTTATCCACAATATAATGCTTCCTGCATCATATAATCTTTATCCGGAGGGCTTTGGGCTGAGTTCCTTGCACTATATTGGTGTGTCAGTAGACAAGAGGTTATCCATGGTTTTGTTTGTCGCCTCCTTCATAATACTCCTAATAATATCATACGTTTACTTTTCAAAGGTGGAAACAATAATATTCACGTTTCCGAGTCTAGTCTTTTTATTATACTACAGACCCATGACAGTGTATTATGAATACTTCTTTGTAATAAACGCAATGTATCTTGTCCTCTCCTCTAAGCCGGAACACCCAGAGATAAACATGAAGCTACTCCGGTATAGTAGATGGCTAGCCTACACGGTTGTCGCCGCGTCAATCCTCTCTATATTCACTGTTTACATGGGTTCTCCTAGAGATATACAAAGATACATTACAACGCTACCCAAGCCATTGATCTATAGTGTCGTGTTTGCAGGATCCTATATCTTCACATTATTCATAGCTTACTCCTTCTCTGCACGGAGAGTACCCATAAAATCATTTAAACTTGATAAGAATAGGGGGACAAAGATTACTCTCTCGATACTATTATTCAGCCTATTTGTGGCTTTCTTGGGACAATACTTGTTCCCTATAGTCCGGATCCTGGTATACACGCCATACTATGTAGATACCGACTCCACAGTCACGGGTCTAAGTGGGACTAGTATACTCGATTTTAAGAACCCCTATCACGTAGACTACTCCGATGACCTAATAGAGCTGTTGAAGAAAGGAAAAATAGGAGCTTTCTTTGGGTTCTATAATTATACTAAGAATTATCCGATTGCACCGCACGCTGATCTCTATCTATATGGGAGAATAGCATATACTGGGTCTAATTGGGTGCCGGTCTCGTGGAAAACAGGAATTGTTCTTATCGATCCGCTTCTATCATTTATCGTTAATGACAGTAATCTAATAAGAGGAATATCTTATTTCCTTCTGCTCTTAGGACAGTTTTTATTCTTGAGAGCTCTGATCTGGCTCGCAGACGATGAGACCGAGAAGCTCATAATAATGACAGTATATTCGTCGATCTTTATACCAGTATTGTTATTCCCATACACGTCTCCACTTTTTGCGTTAGAGGCAGGTCTCCTCTTATTGATCGGAAGTAATATTCTGAAGAGTAGCTTATCGCGATTATCAGCGTTCCTTGTCGGTGTCGGTTCAGTATTCTCGTCGTTTAATCTAGCAGGATTAGCCGCGTTACTCCTGTCCACTGAGAGATCCGATAAAAGAACACTTTCCTATATTGGTTTTGGTTTTCTATCTGTGATTATCGCATCGATCGTGTTAGGTGGTGAAAGTGTATTCGCGGTGTTTGGATCCATCATTGATAAGGGCGTAAGCGCTTCTCACGTATTGTTCCCTATCGGCCTGTTAGGTCCAATAATAGTGCCTTTGAAGCTCTTAACATTATTAATGTCGGTGCTTGTGGGAATTATACTCTGTGCTTCTCGATCTAGGATTATTTATGGATGTCTGTTCATTGCTTTCACTACTCTTATGATCACATTGCCTCTCTGGAGGTTTGAGCATCTCACATTTATTTTATCTTTGTACGTTGTAGTATCATCTATACGAAGGATGATAGAATGAGCTGGCAGGACCTTTATGATACTGCTATAGGGAAGCTAGACGATTATAGTGGAAGGATACGAGTTGAATGTAGTAGGTTCGCAGTTCTCGGAGACACTCATGGATATCTGTCCGTGTCTAAGTGGTTTATCGACTCGTTCTTGGACGACTACGAGTGTATATTCTTTTTAGGAGATTATGTTGATAGAGGACCTGAAGGAGTCGAGAATCTTGATTACATCCTTGAGATGTTCGTATCGTCGGAGAAGGTATTCGTCTTGAGAGGCAATCATGAAGATCTCAGAATGAATAGATACTATGGTTTTCTATCTCAAGCATTATCTAGAGGTGACAATTACTTAGAGGAGCTAAAAATACTTTATAGCAAACTACCCCTGTTCGCCGTAGTCAACAACGAATTCTTCCTGGTACATGGCGGTATCCCGTGTAGATCCTGTGGCAATGCCCCGGAGCCACCACTCACAGTTATGGAACTTGTAGAAAAACTCAGAAGAATGTTTAGCTCAGGAGAAGATCCCTTAAACGACAGAATCCTGTTCCAGCTACTCTGGAATGACCCAGACTTATTCCTCGAATGGTATGCACCTAACATAAGGGGTGAAGGCACCTATCTCTATGGGAGAGAGGCCTGGAAGGCGTTTCTGTTAAACAATTCTCTTAGGATGATAATTAGAGCTCATGAGAGAGTTAACGGTGTCGTTATATATACGTCTTCTATGAGGAGCATTGATCATCCAGCTAATTGTATCGATAAGAGTGAATTGAATATGGGAGTACTAACTGTATTCTCGAGTCTATACCATGGAGCTGATGCAGGAGCAGTTCTTGTCGAGAGAGATAAAGTATGCTTCAAGTATTTTTCTCCAAGACCAAGCTAGTCGTTGAAAAACCGACTCTCTATACATAGTTTCGAATCAAATGTAAGAGATGTTAGAGTCTCTGCCACTATAACACCGTCGAGCTTTCCGGGCGGATCCTTGGTCACACCGGTTAAGACTAGTATCGAGTCGAGCCCGTTTTCCTTCGCCATAGCTATGTCCGTATCTATTCTGTCTCCTATAACAACGACTTCGTTTCTCGGAAAACAAATTTTTGCTAGAGCTAGTTCAAGTATCCACTTGTTTGGTTTTCCTGCATCGACAATCGGTTTCTTTCCAGTACTGGTCTCGAGCAGTGAAACTATAGAGCCTGCACCAGGTACGGTTTCCTCCACGTCTGGATAACTTGTATCTCTATTAGTGGCTACAAACAATGCTCCGTTCACTATGGCCTTATGGGCTGCAGCGAGCTTTCTATACGTCAAGTTCCTATCTAGTCCTATCACTACGGCGTCAGCAGATATCCAATTATCCGATGTCAAAACCGTATGTCCTGCCATCGTTAATTCTGCTACCAGACCTTCCTCGCCTATTACTATTGTTTTAGATCCTGGCTTGGTTTTTCTTAGCCATTCCGCCGCCGAGTATCCGCTGGTTATAATCTGGTCTGGTGTTATTTCACTCTCTAGTATTCGTGACAGCTTCAGCGCGTACTCTTTTCTCGTTCTAGTGCTATTATTTGTGAGAAAAACTAGCTGTGTGGTCTCTAGTATGGATTTCAATGCTTCGACGTTTTCTTTTATTATTTTACTTGATCTCCAGACTACGCCGTCAAGGTCTACTATTGCAGCTTTGTAGCACTTCATCCTGTTCCCCACGTTAGTTTTTCTAGTTCCTGTTTTAGTGTCTGGAGTTTGTCTTCGGCGAGTCGTAGGCTTGCATAGGTCTTACTTCCTCCTCCCCTGGCTCCTATCCGGTTTGCTAGTTCTTTGATTGTTTTCCCGAGGTGCAGATTTGTCGCATTGCTTGTTGCTATTTCTAGCTGTATAGTGTGGTCTTGTTTATAGTATAGTCCTATTATCTTGTCTGGGTAAGTCATTGTCAGTTTCCGGAGTATTTCTTGCATTGCTTTTCTATCATTTTCGGGGAACTCCACGATGACTACTTTCTTGTCTGTAGTTTTGATTCTTGATTCTATCATTTCATAGTAGAGTTTCCTATAGGTGGCTAGCTTCGACTTATACAGCTCTGACTCTTCGAGGATCTTTGATAGTCGTGTAGCTAGTTGTTGCGGGCTTGTTCTCAGGGTCTCGGCTAGTTGAAGCAATGTGTCTTCTTGTTTTTGTGCGTGTTCTGCTAGTCTTGTCCCGGCCACGTATTCTATTCTGATTACTCCGTCCTGGATCTTGTCTACGTTAATTATCTTGAGGCCTCCTATCTCGCCTGTATTGGTTAAGTGGGTTCCTCCGCATCCTTCTATGTCCCAATCCTCGATTTCGAGTAACCGTATCGTTGCCTGCATGGGTACTCCTCCCTGGTATATTATGAAGCCGTATTCCTCTTCGGCCTCGTTTCTTGGCATGTATATTACCTTGACTCTTCGACGGTCGTCTATTATTTTGTTTGCTAGTCTTTCTATTTCTCTTACCTGTTCCTTTGTTAGTGGCCTGTGGTGAGTGAAGTCTAGCCGGCCTTTCTCGACGGTTTTCTCTGCACCGGCTTGCCATACATGGTTGCCGAGAACTCTTCTGAGAGCCCCTAATATTACGTGTGTGCCGGTGTGGTGTCTCATTAGCCTGTAGCGTCGGGCCCAGTCTATTCTTCCGACTACATTATTTCTGCAATTGAACTGTCTGTCCAGAACATGTACAACGACGTCGCCTACTTTCTCTACTCTCTCAACTCGGTAGACTTCACCGTTGCATTCTATTATTCCTGTGTCGTGGTCTTGGCCTCCTCCTTTTGGATAGAATACTGTTTGATCCAGGACTAGGTATATGTCTCTCCAAGCTATTGGCTTAGCTGTGAACTCTCTCATGTATTGATCCTCGTAATAGAGTTTTCTTGTCGGTGGTAGATTACCAGCCCAGGTTATTATATCTGATGGTAGTGATGTTTTTTCTCCGATTTTCCTGATCTTTGCTGGTGCTTGATGCCTTGATGCAACTAGGCTGTAGAAATTGTGGGGTATTGTGATAGTTATTCCTCTTGATTTCAGAATATCTGCCACAATTTCCGGTGGAAGACCATTGCTATCATATAATTTTATTAGGTCTTCTAGATCCAGAGTTTTCTTCTTTTTAATTATCTTTTTGACTAACTGTTCGCCTTTTGCTAGTACTTCTTTGAACTTCTCTTCTTCGACCAGGACTGCGTCAATTATATAGTTCCTGTTTTCAGCCATTTGTGGAAAGTCGTTCTTCCAGTAGTCTACTTGTAACTTTACGAGCTCTGCGAGACCAACTTCTGCGCCTAGGAGTCTGAGTTGTTTAAGCGTTCTCCTGGCTACGAGACGTGCGAGATATCCCTCGCCCGTATTTGATGGAACTATGCCGTCTGCAAGCATTAGGGCAAGTGTGCGTGTATGGTCTAGTATACTGTAGAGTCTTGCTTCTTTTTCGAGTGCTTGTATAATATCGTTGATATCTAGTCCTGTTCTTTTCGCGATACGCTCGTAATAGCTCTGTACGCTGGCGGGATCTTCGGGATCTAGTCTTCCTGCTTCTTTGAAGGCTGCCCATAGTATCTTCTCGTCGACTTCGTCTACATTGATCTTTGAACGGAACTTGTCGAGGAGTTCTTGGAATATAGAGTGGAATGCTGTGGGCTTTTTCTGAGTGAACCATGCTAGTCTTTCTACTCCATAGCCGGTATCTACTATTTTTAGAGGGATCTCGGTATAGGAGCCGTTATCCACCTTATATTTCATGAAAACAAGGGTTGCTAGTTCTATTCCACCCACTACTACTTCGAAGCTTGGACCGGCATTTCCTCCTCCTTCCCACCAGGATTCCTTGAAGACTATTTCTTCTGGAGGAATCTTCATGTACTCTGTGAAGAATTCATATGCTAGTCTAACAGTCTCGTTTTTCCAGTATATGAACTTGTCTGGGTAGTTGAATGCATGGTGTGCGGCCATCTCGAAGCTTGTTAGGTGTCTACCTATTGTGAGTCCTACATTGTCTATGTCTTCGAGTCTTATGCTTGGCTGGCTAATTACTAATGGGTTAGCGGGAGGTGGGACTAGGCCGCTTGTTACGTGTGGCTGGAAAACCACTATGCTAGCTATGGTTAGATAGAGGTCTTCTCTCCACCTTGCTACGACTGGCCTGGGTTTTAATGGTGTATGCCCATGTTTCTCGAAGAATTGTATGAAGAGTTTCCGAGCCTTCGAAACCGATAGGTTCTCGATACTTTTTATCTCCTCGAATCTGTATTCTATGCATGGCGTGTCTTGGGGTTCTTCTAGTTCTGGGTTTAGCGTCCAAAAGTATTCTGGACATCTGCTTCCTTTCTTTCGTATAAAGCCGTTTTCTTTGAAGAACTCTAACATGTATTCTTTTTCGCTTACTTTCAATTTGTTATCGCCCTCCACTAGTGATTGGACTATTTCGACAGGGATTTAATCGTTTTATTTACTAGGAAAGATCCCTTGCTTACATACCGTGTTTAATTCAGGTCGTACAGAAACGTGTAGAAGCCGGTTTGTTCTTGTATTTTTATGTGAAAAATTCTTGGGGTATGAGTAAAGACCTCGTTGAGGTTGTTGAGAGGCTAGAAGCCGAAGAGGCCTGAGAGGCCTTCTCCGATGTCGACGTCGGCCTCCTTCTCCTCCTCTTCCTCCTTCTTCTCCTCAGCAGCCTCAGACTCCGCAGCCTCAGCAGCAGGAGCCGCAGCAGGAGCAGCTGCAACTGCTACTGGTGCTGCTACTGCGTTCTTTAGTACTTCTTCTAGGTCTATTTCTGAGAGGCTTGCTACTAGCATCTTTACTTTGGCTTCGTCTACCTGAAGGCCTAGAGCCTCGATAACCTTCTTGAGGTTCTCCTCGTTTACCTCTTGGCCCGCATAGTAGAGTGCGAGTGCCGCGTGTATGTATGCCTTTCCCTCCTGAGCCATTTTCGACCACCTACCATACTCCACCGTCTCTTACATGTTATAGAGAATAAAAACACTTACTAGAAGCCGAAGAGGCCTGAGAGGCCTTCTCCGATGTCGACGTCGGCCTCCTTCTCCTCCTCTTCCTCCTTCTTCTCCTCAGCAGCCTCAGACTCCGCAGCCTCAGCAGCAGGAGCCGCAGCAGGAGCAGCTGCTGGTACCTCTTCTATTCCTAGTTCTTTTGCTTTATCGCCTAGTGCCATGATTATTGCTAGTTCTTCGCTTACCGCTCTTCTCAGAGCGTATTCTGCAACGTCTGGTGTTAGGAATCCTGTTTCACCTACTACTGCTGCGATTATTCTCTCAGCGTTTGCAAGAGCTGCTTCGACTGCTTCTGGGACAGGCATGAATACTATTTCTGTTGCTAGGCCGATCGCTTCTAGTGCGGCAAGTGCGACATCTTGCTTGACTTGTTCTAGGTCGACTATGAGTTCTTCTCTTGGAATTATTACGCCGTTGTCTATAGCCGCTATTAGACTGATTCCGATTTCGAATGGCATTATTCCGAGTTGTTGTAGGAGTCCTGCAAGATCGCTTGAGATCACGTCTCCTGGTTTTGCTACTACTGTGTCTTTCTTAACGTATACTGTTCCTTTCCTTATCTCGTATGGGATCCTTAGTTTTCCGAACACGCTTAGCATCGGGCCAGGCGTGATTCCTGTGTCTCCCTCGGGTATTACTATTTCTTTGTCTGCTACCTGGCCTGGCTTCGCTGGTATCGGTACTTTTTCTGACTCTATGAGTCTAGCCATTTTGAAGGGGTTCATGTCTGTGAAGAGAACCATTGGGCTACCTTTGATTATTTCTTCTAGCTTCTCTCTAGGTAGTCCTGCTCGTTCAGCTGCAAGTAGTATCAGGTTTTTCTTGGCTACCTTGAAGACTATTTGTTTCCTGAACTTCTTGCGTATCAGCTGTAGCTGCTTGGTCGGCATCCCTGTTAGATCAGCGATTCCTACCACGGGATATTTCTTGAATAATTCTTCTAGCTCTGCTACTACTTTCTTTTTCCAGGCCGGAATCTCCCTTTCCTTTCTCGCGTGAAGCGTCTCCATAGACATCATAGCTCACCTCCTTACTAGAACAGTACCTGTACCGGTGGTCCCATTGTTTTCTTGACGTAGATCTTTGCTATCTTGCCCTGGCCTAGCTTGTTCTCAATAGCATTAATTACTGCTATAATGTTGTCGGCTATGTCTTCTGGCGCCATATCCTCGTCTCCCACTTTTACCATGACCTGCGGCTGGTTTCTTATTCTTACATTAACACTTCTCCTGAACCTCTCTACTATGTCTTCTATGTTCGCGTTGGGTGGTATCGGTGTAGGTGCCTTGCCTCTGGGTCCAAGAGCGGGTCCAAGTATTCCTCCTACTACACCCATTAAGGGCGCCTGGACTAGGACCCAGTAGCATCGCTTCGCAATCTTCTTGGCTGCTTTCCTATTTCCTCTGAGCTCTTGTATCTGTTGTCTGTTGAATACTTCTACTCCTTCGATGTTCTTTGCTCTTAGCTCCATGTCTCCTTCAGCAACTACGCATATTTTAGCGGTCTTGTTAGGCTTCTTTGGGAGAACTACTATTTCTCTTAGACGTGAAGAAGGACTTTTGAGGTCTACATCCTTTAGTACTACTATTAGGTCGACTGTTTCCTTGAACTTCCTCTTTTTCGCGATTTTTAGAGCGAATCTAACTGCTTCTACTATCTCGTTCTTATCTACTGGCAACTTCTATTCACACCTCCTGTCGGGCCTTTCGGCCCTGCTCCCCAGAAGAAGCGCTTGTATACACTTCTTCTGGGGAGTCGATTCATCAATCATTATTTCACGGCTAAAAAACTTAATCCTCTTTTTCCCATTCTTCCTCGTACTTTACTAGGAGGGCGTCGTATACTCCCTCCTCTATTTCCTGGGTGACTATTTTTGGATCCTTGCCGTTAACCGTTATACCTATTGACCTAGCACTACCGAGTATTGTTTTGACTGCTGCCTTAAGCGTCTTTGATAGTAGCTGTGGCTTCTTTTGTAATGTTATCTCTATTATTTTCTCGAGTGGGAGGTCGCCTATCTTATTGTGCATTGGATCTCCTGGTGGCTCCTTTGCTCCTACTGCTTTGAGGAGTAGTGCTGTGGTTGTCGGGATTCCTACCTCTATCCTGTATTTCTTAGTTTTTGTGTCAATGATTATGTTGACAGGTATTGTCATTCCCTCGAATTGTTTTGTTTTCTCGTTTATCTCGTCTATTACTTGTTTAACGTTTAGGCCTAGCTGCGAGAGCATAGGGCCTAGTGGTGGCCCTGGTCTAGCCTTTCCGCCTTCTATCTGGACCTTCACTACCTTTTCTTGAGGCATCTCTATTACCTCCCCAACCTTCCACTGATGCTTTAAGGATTTTAATACTCTATCGAGTCTGGAGAGACACGGAGTTCATGTCATATAATTATCAAGTTTGAGGAAGGAAGGCTATGAAGAGGCTCACTCAACAGGACAGGCTACGCATACGTCTACATGCAGTCGCTATGCTTAGATACGCGAAGAAATATGCAAAATACAATTATCTATCGGAGCACCTCGATATAGATCCTAGCCTGCTGGCGAGATATGTTAGTGGATTAGTGGTTCCAAGCTACGAGCAGTCACTTAAAATAATCAGCGTGTTAGAGAAATTAATGCCCCTCGATAAAATAATACTCAGGGAAATCGAAAAACACCATGGATACATAGATCTAACGGGAATATTATCCGATCCTTCGTTTCTCAGAGTAGTCGCTTTTAAGCTAGCTACACATTTTAAAGGTGATAAGCCCACAGCCGTACTTGTGCCCGAGACAAGCGGTATATCATTAGCATCATTCATAGCTGAAGAGTTCCCAGTAAAAATAATCGTAGCAAGGAGGAGAAAAGATAATCCCCTTGAGGACTATTATGAAGAGCACCTGATTCTGCCACCGAACGTGAGGAGAATATTCTATATTAGGCGTAGAAGCTTGTCGAGTCGAGACAGAGTCTTAATAGTGGATGATATTGTGCACACAGGCCTTACACTGTATGTATTGAAGAAATTGATTTCCAGGATAGATGCAAAACTAGTTGGCGTAGCGTCTATAGTTGTTCATGGAACAGAGTGGAGGAAGAGGCTTGGAGACTCTATAAAGATAAAGTCTATAGTATCACTCTGATTCTGCTAGTTTTACTTGTTCGATAGGCACGGTTATTACCATATGGAACTCTGACTCGAGTAGGACTAAATCGACTTCTCCCCTTGACTCATAGACTTCGACTACTCTACCGCGCATTCCCTTGAACGGGCCCCCTATAATCTCTACTATTTGGTTGCGCTTGAGCTCCGGTATCTCTACTACTGGTCTTGCAAGCTTCACTACTTCCTCTGGCTTCATTAGTAGTGGTCTCCTCCGTTTGACGTTCCTTACTCCTCGTATAAGATCGTATAAGTCTCCGGGGGTGCCTAGTTCGACTATTACATAGCCTTTCATGCCAGCTGGTACCACTATGCTTCTCACGTCTAGGCCCATTACTTGGGTTCTTTCCGCGAATACCATTGCTACTTTGAGCTCAGTACTACCGGTGACTGGGATTGCGTAGAATCTCGTCTTTATATTGTATTGATGCTGTTCCTCGCTCATAGGAAACCACCGTTATGTTGTGAGAAGAACGTATACGAGGTGTATTATGTATGCTATTCCACCCACAAGTGTGAATCCTATAAAGTTAAGCTTTGTTAATAGGTTGAATTCCTCTTCATCAGGTCTTCTGGCGAGGATCAGTATCCTCCTCCATGCCGTGATATATTCCTTGAACTTTGATACTATCATTCCCTGTTCACCGGATTCCTGGTATTTATTCGAATTCTTCCACATTTATACCTGCACTTTCCAGTTTTTTAACGTATTCTTTTGTCATATCTCTGGGCTCGATGGGCCCACGCGGATATTTTTCCCGCCAGACTCTAGCCCTAAACCTATAGACCTTTATCTCGGGCTTGAGCCAGCAGTCAGGCCAGAGGCCCGCCTTAATACAGGTCTGTGACAGGAATGTTTGTTTATCCCACACATATTCGACTGGAACTACTGGAAGTAGAAGTCCTTTAGCAACTCCAGCGTCAACTATTAGACCGTCCCTGCCTATCTTAACGTTGGATATACGTTCCTCCGGAGTATCACCTAGATACTCGAACTCTGAGAGAACGGATACCTCAAAAGTGACCTGATCCAGTTCGTGTTCCTCCATAGGGGGAAAACGTGGATCAGAAAATGCGCTCTCCAGAGCCACTTCAATCACAGTATCTATTAGGCTCTTTACTGGCGCTGTAGAACCAATGCATCCTCTTAGTTCTCTTTTCTCATCTCCATAGTAGGTTTCTATAGTCACGAACGCCATTCCCGGCCTGTATAGTTTAGCGGAGGCATCTTGAGGAGTGGTCATACGTCTTCTATACGTGAAATAATACTCTATGCTTCTTCGAGCTAACTTAACTAGATACTCTCCCTCTTTATCTGTGACCTCTTCTGGGTCTACGGGTCGGGCGTTTCCTTGCATACTTCATTACCTCTGCCAATTCCATTGCTTCGCTAATTATGCGTCTGATGTTCTTCCAGTGACCTCCTTCCCAATATACCCTGCCGCATCTAGGACAAATATAGAAAACGTCGTAGGCTTCGAGAGCTTTTGGAGGCACCCGGTCCTTTACTTTTTCCTTGTCCCTCACCTGTATCAATTGGCTATTGCATTCGGAGCATCTGCTTTTAGAGGGATCAGCTACTAGGCGTAGTCCTAGTGCTACAACGAGCTCTGCTAGTCTTCCAGCTATATCGTGAGAAGAAATGTATACTGCTCTTAATCCTTTCTTTCTTGCTCGAATGAAAAGTCCTCTGTCACGTGTAAGTATTATCCTTCCCGTTTTCTCAGCTATATTGATTATTTGTCTATCGGAGTATGTCTTAGAATACAGAGTATCGTATCCCAGTATTCGAAGCCATCGGGCTACCTCGCCTAGCATTGTATCCGCTATGAATCTCGGCTGTGTGATTCTATATCTACTCTTCCTGTCTTTTCTATTATCCTTGTCCATCCTTATCAGTATCCTCCTCGATCTTTCATATCAATGTCCAGGCCCAGCCACTTGGTTGTCGCAATCTCTTATCCTATCTAGATACGGCGAACGCTATCTTGAATAAAATATTATGTTTACCGTGGATCGATAAAGATTATAGAGGCCGGGAAAACATTAATGATACTAACCCCGGCTATGCTCCCTTTAGTATTAGTCTGGCTAGCTCTAGCCCGCTTATGTATCCTACTGGTTTACCATTGTCGACGACAACAACTACCCTGTATCGGTGGCTTACCATTTTAGACGCGGCTTCTGCAACAGATGCGTCGGGATCAACTGTAGGTGGCCTGAGTCTTATAGCGTCTCCCACAATAACGTACTTGAGTGGTGTTATTCTCTTTGGCTCTCCTCTGCTCAGTTCATAATATTTCAGGAACATTAATGCTATCTCGTCGACGCCTATGACCCCAAGGAGCTCGCCGTCTTCTATTACTGGAACTGTGCTAAGATTATGTTGGAGTAGGAGCTGTCTTACATGTAGTATTCTCGCCTGGAGATCCACGCTTACAGGGAATGTCTTCATTATTTCTCTTGCTCTAATGTCTGCAGCATCACTGCTTTCCGATAATAGGTATGCTAGCTCCCAACGTGACACTATGCCTGTCGGCCTGCCTTTTTTATCTATTACTGGTATACTTGTTATCTCGGCTTCATCCATTAAGCGTAGGGCTTGAAGTAGAGGAGATTCCTGGTCTACGTATTTTACAGGTTCAGTCATGAAGCTTGAGGCGTGCATGCCCGAGGGAGTCGCTTGTTTAGTTCTAGTTGTTCCAAGTTTGAATATAACGTCTCTAAGTGTAAGAATGCCTCTAAGCTCGCCTTTTTCTGTCAGGATTGCTCTATCTGTCTTGAACTTGTCTATTTCATCTAGAACTTCCGCTAGTGAATAGTCTTTGTCTAGTACTGGTGCTGTGTTTCCTTTAATCTCGTCCACGCTCTTGAGCGCTATTCTCTCGAACACTTACGTTCACCATTTTTCTATTATTGATTATACGCGAATAAAACGTATTGACTCATATCTAATATAATTTAGAATCCTAACAATATATGAGTTCTAGCCTACTATTATCTAACTAATTGAGTAGATTCCGTGGAAAGTCTCGGCTCAGAATAAGCATATTATAATATTATATTTGTTAATTATAGTCTAGAACTGGTTGGTTTTGCCTACATAATATACTAGATCGATGTAGTGTGGAGCTAGTCTTATTATGTCTCTCTTGGACAATATTCCCACGACCTTATAGGTTTCGGGATCTAGTACTGGTAGGTGGCCTATGTTATAGGAGCCCATCATCTCTGCTGCTTCTCTAAGCGTGGTATTTCTGAATACATAGTAGGGATTCTTTGACATTATGTCGGCGAGTTTGACTTTCGAAGCGTCTAGGCCCTTTGCCACTACGTTTACTATTATGTCGGTTTTCGTTACTATTCCTAGGAGGCTGTCTTGTTCGTCAACTATTATTAGGCTCCCAATATTATTCTCGGCCATTATCTTTGCTCCTTCTAGCACTGTCTGCATAGGCATTGCTTTTATTGGAGGAGTGCTCATGACTTCTTCACAAAGAGTCTCTGGCTCTTCCGACATTTTATCCACCATTCTTTTAGACTCTCATTATACCATGTAATTGTAACCTTGTCTGATCTATAATAGTTATCCCTCGGTACAATACCTATTCGCCTCGAACCACAGTGTATCTTAAATGTCCTACTCGACAATGATGAACCTGGTGCAGGAGTGATTGGAGCCCTCTAGAAATATTCCGAGATTAATAATACATCCCCCTACTCATCCACTTCTATCACTATTATATGTTCCCATGGGTTTCCTTATAGCCCTAGTTCTAGCATACATTGTGGGATTCACAGCTAACAGACTACCACATCCCTATGATTATTACGCGGTTGTTGCTTCGGCATTGATTGCTTTAAGCCCCATTCTCAGCTATATTAACATTATAGTGAAAGAGCTGGAATCCTCAGAAGAGCTAGTACTAGCGGTCGAATACGTATCGTTATATGGTATACCTGTACCAATCCCTGCTCTTGTGAGACAAAGACGGAAACTCATCATAGCCGTCAACCTAGGGGGAGCCGCTATTCCAATTATTGTCTCTTTCATCTTCTTGAAGCTAGCGATTGATCTGCTTGGCCCAAGTATAATAGTCCCTTATCTCGTCGCTGTATTGATAACCAGTATAGTAACCTTTTGGTTTAGTAGAGTTATTCCAGGTGTTGGAATAGCAGTACCCGCGCTTATCCCTCCATTGACGGCAGCAATGGTCGTATCATTTTTATTCGGAATAGGTCTTATTCCAGGTCTCCTAGCATATAGTGTAGGGAGCCTAGGAAGCTTGCTGGGCGCTGATATTTTTAGACTATTGAAAGACCTGAATAGGCTAAAGACCGGCTTCGCAAGTATTGGAGGTGTAGGCGTGTTCGATGGAATATTCTTATCAGGCTTCCTTGCTCTATTGTTGACGATCTAATATCTTTGAGGTTATCTCCACCATGATCCTAATATATTTGGTGACGTTCCCTAGACAATGAATACTGGGAGGTCTGACAGAATGAATAGACGATCATCTGACATACTTGTTTGTATAGATAACAGTGCCTCCGAATATGGGATAAAGGCCTATTACATGACAGCAGAAGGCCCTGCTTCTCCAAGATACCCAGAGAACTGGGAAGACATAGTAAGAGGACTCTATGAGTATTTTGAGAACAAGTATACTGTCGAGGAACTAAAGAACAACCCCATCATCAAAGCGTATAGGAAATTCTACTGGAGAATAGGAATTGACCCCACAAAGACAAGACCAAGCAGTGAAGCCCTTGTAAGGAGACTTCTCAGAGGTAGATTTCCGAGGATTAGCCCCATTGTAGACATGGGAAACGTTGCCTCCGCAAAGTTCCTGATCCCTATAGGACTCTATGACCTCGAAAAAGCCTCTGTACCTCTCCGCTTAACAGTATCGCATGGTGGGGAGATATTCTATGCTATCGGAGGGAAAGATGAGATACTAGAAAAGGGACTACCAATCCTAGTGGACTCAGACGGAAATGTTCTCCACTTATACCCTCATAGAGATAGCCGGATCACGATGATCAGAGATACAACAACAAGGCTCTTAGCATTGGCAGCTGGTGTTCCTGGCGTTCCCGATGATCTTCTCGTCGAAACTCTGCGATTCCTTGGTATGCTACTGAGTCTATTAGACTGGAAGACCGGTGAGGTAATCAAAGTAGGAGAATGTTGAATGGTTTACAATGTCTTCATTTGGGAAGAAAAAATAAGTGAGAGATGTTCATAAGTTCTTTACTCTTTTAATAATTCCTCTATTGCCTGTGGACCTTTTTCTTTCAGTTGTTGCAGTTCTTCGATTAAGGCTTCCAGTATTGGTCTATAGTCTCCTACTACTCCGTAGTCCGACTGCTTGAATATTGGGGCTTCTGGATCAATGTTTATTGCAACTATTCTCCCAGCCTCTCTTACTCCTAGCATGTGCTGGGCTGCTCCACTTATTCCTATTGCAAAGTAGAGTACTGGCTTTACACTCTTACCTGTCTGTCCAACTTGTCTTTCTGGGTCGACGAAGCCCGCGTCTACTGCTTTTCTTGATCCTGCTACTACTCCGCCTAGTATTGAGGCTAGTTTTTCTGCAAGTTTTACTCCATCCATGGATCCTATTCCTTTACCTACGGATACAATTATCTCTGCTTTCTCGATAAGGACTTCTTCTTTCTTGACTGGGACGTAGTTTACTAGTTGCATTCCTGGATCCATTATGGTCTCTAGTTTCTCTTCAATGACCTCTCCAGTCCTGCTCTCGTCATAGGGTGGTACTGGGAAGACGTTTGGTCTTGCAGTACCCATCTGTGGTCTTCTAAATGGTGTCTTAATGTATGCTAGCATTATTGCCGCGAATGGCGGTCGTATCATGAGGACGTCTCCAGTCTTTTCATCCACGTCGAAGTCTGTACAGTCAGCGGTGATACCTGTTCTCAGAGTGTTTGCAATGTACGGTCCCATCTCTCGGCCTTTCATTGTTGCCGAGACAAGTATCACCGCGGGCTTGTATTTCTTGGCCAGGTCTACTATTACTTGACCATATACTCTTGGATAATATGTCTTTAGCCTCTCGTCGTCTACTACTATTACTTTGTCTGCGCCATGTTTAATTGGTATCTCGGCATACTGTTTTACGTTGTGTCCTATTAGTACAGCAACTATCTTTTCTTCAGGCTTCTTTGACTGTACCTTCTTTGCTGGCGTGAGCATCTGTAGGCTTGCTTCGCTGATTCCGTGCTCGTCTGTCTCCATAACTACCCATATGTCCTTGAACTCGTCTGGCTGCTCGCATGGCCAGTCCGGGCATAACTTCTCGCAGTTCACCTTCATGGGCATTACTCCTCACCCCATAGGGCTTTCTTTAAGAAGCCAGCTACTGATTCGTCGCTAAACAACTGTTTAAGGATCCATCTGGCCGCGTCTCTCGGATCCTTTGGAGTGTATACTATCTTCTTTCTGGGTACTTCTGGCATCCATGTGATATTTGCTACCACTGTTGGGGATCCTTTGAGACCTGTACATCTTGGGTCTAGGCCTAGGTCCTCTATGTTCCAGGCTATTATCGGCTTCTCTATCTTAGCCCGTAGCTTGTAACTTAATCTCACGGGCCTTGGCTTGAGTGCTTTGATTGCGGTGGCAATGACTGCTGGTAGATTTACATCGTATTCTTCTACTGCCTTCTCTGTCTGTCTTACTACTCTTAGCTTTCCGTCATCGACTAGCTTTGCATCCCTGGCATAGTAGACGTATGGCCATCCCAGCCAGCTGGCTACCTGTGCACCAATGTGAGCTGTGCTGGAGTCTATTGTCTCGTGGCCGAATATTGCCATGTCTACAGGGCCAATCTCCTTCGATATCTTCTCTATACCTTTGGCTATTACATAGCTTGTCGCTAGTGTGTCTGCTCCTGCGAACTTCCTATCCGTCAGAAGGATTCCTTTGTCAACGCCCATTCCTAGGACGTGTTCGAGTCCTTGTGTTGCTGATGGAGGGGCCATTGTCACGGCTATGACTTCTCCACCGTACATGTCTTTTAGCCTTAGTGCTAGTTCTATTGCCGGGAAGTCGTGTGGGTTGACTATTGATGGGACTCCTGCTCTTATCAGTGTTCCCGTCTTAGGATCGAACCTAACTGCTTGGGTGTTCGGGACCCACTTTATTCCGACTACTATCCTCACAGTGTACACCCCCTATCCTTAAGTGAATCTGTACTGGACTCCTCTTCCGCTCTTAGGATACTCCCAGCGTAGTCCCCATGGCTCTGATAGTACTCGGCAGAGTCCGCATTCGAGGCATCCTTCATAGCTGTAGAGCAGCTTCTCGCCAACAGTAGTATAACAGCTACAGGGGCACAGCATTGTCAGCTCTTTCGGCACGCCTCGCTCATCTATTATTTCTATGTGTGGATCTTCGTCTACGTCGTAGACGGTTCTCTGTAGGAGATCCTCTATTTTTATGGGTTTTAGCCCTTTCTCCTCGCTCATAGCTTACTCACCACCGAGAATAGTTTGAGCATAAACTTTGACAAGCTTAGATCGCTCTCCTTCACGGAGTCGAGCAGTGCCTCGAGTACCGTTGGCTCCTCGTAGTCTTGCTCATATAATTTTGCGAGAAGTATGTTGAGCATTGCTGGTAGCTTCGTGAAGAACATCGGGTCCTCCATTACTTTCTCTATTCCGCGGTGCTTGACTAGTTCTCTGAACATGAAGCTAGCCTTTACTCTCTCCTCGTATCTTCTTAGGTTCTCTTCTGTTGGCCCGTCTGATTCTAGGGCCTCTATTATTGTTTCTGCTGCGAGTTTTCCGCTATAGACCGCGTAGTCTACTCCCCTAATAGTATAGCCCGTGTTTAGGAGTAGTCCTGCAGCGTCACCCACCACGACTAAGCCCGGCATGTATAGTTTCTTTGGCATGTACCGGAGTCCGCCTTCGATAGTCATGTGGGCTCCGTACTCGAGGACGTCCGCGTCTCCCCAGATCTTGCTGAAGAATGGATGCGTCCTCAGCTTTTCTAGGAGCATGGGCACTGTCTGTTTTAATTCGCCTGTTTTCGCTGCCTCGTATGCTTTACCAATATGTAGGACTAGTCCCAGCGCTATGGTGTCTTTCATAGTGTACATGAAGCCTCCGCCAGGGATTCCAGCTGTGACATCGCCTACCATGAACCATGCCATTCCTTCTCCTTCGTCCAGGAGGAGTCTTTCATTCATTGCCTTTTTACCAACGTTAATAACTTCCTTGACTCCAAGCGCTACTTGATCCGGCTTTATCTTCTCTGCCAGACCTAGTTTCTCTAACAGGATCCTGTTAACTCCCTCGGCATCTACTACTACGTCTGCTTCGATCGTATCGGGCCCGCTCCTGATCCCTTTCACTCTACCGTTCTCTACGATTATCTCATCAACTCTCACTTCGTCTACTAGTATCGCTCCGCTCTCCACTGCTTTGTTGGCCATCCACTTGGCCATTTCTGTAAGATAGGTTGTGAATGCTACTTTTCGTCCAAGCTTAAATTCTACAGTCGTTACTCGCTCGCCCTTTACGAAACTGATCCTTTCCCTTGTAACCCACCTATGGATAGGAGCTTCTTTATCGAGGTCTGGCCAAACAGTTCTTAGAGGCTCAGCATATATTTTTCCTCCGAAGAGTTCTTTGGTGCCTGCACCCCGACCTCTCTCAACCATAAGTACCTTGTAGCCTGCCTTTGCCAGCAAGTATGCTGCCGAGGCACCTGCTGGCCCCGCTCCTACAACCACGACGTCGAACTTTGTAGGCGTCTGGCTACTCAAAACAGTCACCTATTAACGGCATATGTATTTAGTTTATTTTACCTATAACAATCCAAATACTTAATACAAGTTTCAATTGGATACTTTATTAAGGCATGGTATAGGATCCATTTTCGTCGTAGTTAGCCGAGAACACCAGATTTAACTTATAGACTATTGTTACCAAATTGTATTCTCATGGTGTAAGAGAAACATGCATGTACCGAACGGCAGAATACTTGTAGTCGATATTTCGACTAATACTACTGAGATTATCGAGATCCCTAGAATTGTTTACGGAATGCTACTAGGGGGCAGAGGCCTAGGCGCATTCTTGGCATATAGAATGCTGGATTACAAGGTAGAGCCGTTTTCAGAGAAAAACCCTTTTGTTATCATACCGGGGCTCTTGGTAGGCACAGGTCTGAGCACAGCTAGTAAGACTACGATTGTCTCTAGGAGTCCTCTAACTAATCTTCTTGGACGAAGCAGCGTCGGAGCTAGGCTAGGACTAGTCTTGAGACAGTTAGGATTCGACGCCCTCGTAGTGGTTGGAAAAGCAAAGAGCCCAAGCGTTATAGTAGTCGATGATAGAGGAGCATCTATAGATAATGCAGAGGAGTTTTGGGGCCTTAAGATAGGCGATGCACGAACACAGCTCCAGAAAAGATATCCCGGATATTCGTCCTGTATAATAGGTCCCGCAGGCGAGAACCTTAGCAGGATCGCACTCGTAGACTGTGACGGTAGACAGGCCGGGAGAACAGGCTTAGGAGCTGTCCTCGGGTCAAAGAATATAAAAGCCATACTAGCAAGGGCCCGGGGAAGAAAGCCAGAGTATAGCGAAGAACAGAGGCGACTAGTTGTAAAATGGGCAAGAACCATCCCCAAGAGTCCCTCGAGCAAAACGCTCATCGAGTATGGTACACCCATAGTCGTTAACTTAACCGAGCCTCAAGGAGTCCTCCCCTCACGTAACTGGACTAATAGCACTCTGTCCTGGTGCCCCGACCGGGATAAAGCAAGGAACAATTATACGAACTATGCACGGAAAAACAGGGTTACTCGAAATCCCTGTATTAGCTGTAACAGGCCATGCAGTCAAGTAATACATGTAAGAGATCCCTTAGAGAACCAGATCAGAGAATATGATGGGCCAGAATATGAACTGTTATATAGTCTAGGAACAAACCTAGGATTCTGCGATCCAGATAATGCAGCTGTTCTAAGCTTATTGGCCGATGAGCTTGGGTTCGACGGGATTAGTCTAGGTACAACGATATCCTGGTTCCTTGAGGCTAAGGAGAAGGGTCTTATCGATCAAGGTAAGCTTCCAGATGAGTATAAGAGTGTAACTTGGGGAGATCTTAAGGGAATAGTCAAACTTTTGGTTGATATGGCCTATAGAAATAATCCAGTCGCTAGCATCCTTGCTGAAGGAGAGAGGATTGCCTCTGAGATGCTTGGAGGCTCCGAGCTAGCTATCCATGTTAAGGGCTTAGGCTTGCCGGCACATGATGCGCGAGGACTTAAAGGCTTGGGCCTAGGATACGCTGTTAGTAGTAGGGGAGGGGATCACCTGACTAGTGGAATGTATGCAGTCGAGCTTGGAGGCAAGCTATGGATCTATGATAACGTTGATCCCTTGACGTACAGAGGGAAATCTCACATGGTAAGGTTTATGGAGGACATGTTTGCCTTGTTCGATATATTGGGAATATGTAAGTTCTCTAGAAAAGAATTAGCACTAAGCGATATACTAGAGGCTGTAAATGTGTTCACAGGATACTCGTACACTACCACTGATCTCATGAGTATTGCAGAGCGGACAATAACCTTGGAGCGATTAGTGAATCTCGCACTAGGACTATCTCCGCAAGAGGAAGATAAATTGCCTCGAAGACTCTTTGAGGAACCTATTAGTGATGGACCTAAAAAAGGAGAAAGAATTGATCCCGAAAAGTTCCATCGTATGAGGAGAGAATACTATCTGCTTAGAGGATGGGATCCTGATACAGGAGTTCCGACGAAGGAAATACTGCACATGCTGGGACTAGACCAGCTTTTAGCAATAGAGGTTGCTCTTATAGGCTAGTTTTCAAGGTCTCTGAGCACAATCCCTTTATTATATCCTCTCCTAGTTCTTATGATCCTAGACCTTCCCGGAATCCTTGGCATTACTTCTTCATCTGGGACTGCATACGGTATGTGTTTATGCTCGTGGTCCAGTATCTCATACCATTTGTTCTTGAGAATCCTCGCCATTTCGCTCTTCGCATGATCTCCTGGGACAAGTACTGAGTAGACCAAGGTTTTTTCTTGGATTGTCTCCTCGCTTCCACTCATGACTATTGGTACGCCTTCCTCGTTGATGGCGATCCCTATCGCTATCTTAATAGGCACTGGCTTCGGGAGATAATTCTTCTTTCCGTAAACCATTATTCCTCCCTTAGCTAGGTATTCTCCCGTCGGTGGACTAAATGATACCTGGCTCGCGGTTACCCAGTATACATCGATGCTTCCAGCACCAGCCTTCCATGCCCTACTGTAGGCGGCTGTTAGAATCGCGGCATCGAATATGTCTTCTTGGCGAGGAGACTTGTCTTTAATTTTCAGAACGACTGCCGGTGCTCCATGAATGTTTGCGTGGAGGAATAGATCATTTCCTGATAGGTGTTTCTTGACAACTGCTTCGTTCTGGCTGGCATCGCGACCGCCTATTGCGAGAAGGTTGTTTCTCGTCGCAGTCCAGTGGTATTTCTCGAACCAGAACCGTTTCCTTCTCCGTACTCGCTGGGATAGCTCTCTGGCTTTAACCTTTATCTTAAGCTCGTCTATTCGCGTCAATATCTCTTCTTTTACTTCTTCTGCACGCTTAGCTTTTGCTTCTAGTTCTCCGGCTTCTCTGTATAATCTGAGTATAACAGCATCAACTGTTTCTCCGTGGTAGTAATCGAATGAGATATCGCCTGGTAGCTCGATAACGTATTTGTCATTTAGTCTTGTTACGATTACTTTTCCTACAGTGAATTTTTTCTCCTTATTTCTTGTTATAATGTTGAAGAGTTTTTCGAAGTCCTGATAATGCTTCGCCATCAGCTCTGCTACTTTTCTCTTCTTCTCGGCTTCCAACACGTATTCTTTTGCTCTCTTCTCCGCCTCTTCCATACTTTTTAGAAGCCTGTAGTATTCGTTGTCGCCTGTTGTATCCTCTTGTGTTTTTATACGCGTGCCTCTAACACGTTGTGCAAATAGTATGTCCAGGACCTCGTCAAACGAGGAATACTCTTCCACAGTGAATTCTCCTCCCTCAATATATCTTAGTGGTTTGAATGGATCCGCCTCAATAGGGGATTCTTGGATTATCAACCATCCTTTTCCGCTGAACGACTCCGCGATAATCTCCGTTAGGGCATCTACTATTGCCTGTAGATCGTTTTCTTCTAGACTGCCGACTTCTCTCTGTTTATCGATACCTGATCTATAAAGTGCCTCTTCGGCAAACTCTCCGGGTATCCTGCATCCTCTTATAAGTCCTCGTACTGCATCTTTTCCGGACCTTATACAGTTCAAGAGGTTCTCATAGACATTTTCCATCTTGGACTCGACTAGTTCTATGATGATACTCTCTTGTGCTGGGGGAGGAGTATAGTTTATCTTAGGCTTTAGCACTCTATCACGTAGTCTAAGGGTTTTTGTCAGAGCAATAATGGAGTCCTTGTCGTCGAGTAATGCTATTACTCCTCTAGGAATTAATTCTGCAATTATCGAGTATCCTCGTCTACCAGTGATTTTTACTATTCTATCGTTTCCTCGTAGAGATATGTCTTGAATTCTGTCTCCTCGCAGATACTTCCTTGCTAGCACTACCAATGGATATGGTTTATAGTCGCTCGGAGTTACTACCCTTGATGATAAATGTATTCTTTTTCCTGCCTCTATTACGAGGAGGTCTTTTGCAAGATTTGACTTGACTTTTAGTATTAGACGCTCATATTCTTTCTCATAGTAGATATTTGATATTAATCCATTGTTCAATTGGTGTCCCGTTGTTTTCAGCCATACCAGTATATCTAGTAGGTTCATGCTTTTCCTAGCCATTTTCTTTTAGCCCCGTTAATTGGTTAATGTTAGGTGGAGGAATAATGGAGTTATCCTTTGAATTTATTTCATCGTTATTACCCTGAAGGGCATAGTTTAGAGTAACTGGTAATGAACGGGTGGCACCAGATGGTTGCTGGAGTCTCCATAGATGCTCATATTGTCGCAGGGATAATTATAGGGCTTGTATTAGGGAGTATCCTAGCAGTATTATCCTATATAGGAGGCTTCGAACAGCTCTCGATGCCTAGCAGGGGACTAGCGGGATCGTTAGGATCTGCTATAGTCGCCTTCCTGCTCCTCCCCCTCGTACAGCTACGTGTCGGAGTTCTCTCCACGAGGAAGAAAATCGAGTACGTAGCCGTATCTGTGCTAATGACGATAGTTTTCTGGCCAGTTATATACGCGGTCCTTATTGGCTAGCTTCTAGGAGATTATGACACCTCATAATTTATTTTATAGCTTGTCTAAGAGCATATATGGTGTCAGTCTAGCATGCATAGAACTAACATGATGAGACTTACGTATTTGCTCTTGATTATTGGTTTGCTGTTCTTAGCAACATATATGGTTCCTTCAGAAGCTTCCTCCTCCGTGTGCTCTTATCCCAATAAGATGATAATAGTTCCAGTACAATCAACAAGCTATTCGGACAGGCTAGAGATATACTTTGAATCGAACACGCAGCCGATAACAGTATACAACATATCCAGTTCTCTCTATGATGTTAAAGGAGCAGGCTGTATCAATGGCTACTTTACAGTTATGTACCTAGATTTAACCAATGGTAGCCTAATTCTTGACTATTATAATGTAAGTGTTCTTGGCGATGGGGCTTCCAGCATCGACCTTGGGAAAATGAACAACTTGTTAATAAAGCGGATAACATTTTCTCCAGAGTCTCCTTCCATTATAAGCTCTGCAGATGGCTTCTTCACTAATGAAACTCTCATAGTAATCGGGATCTCTAGCGCAGTAATAGATAATGAAACAGTATCAAAACCCTTCAGTATCTATTTGGGCAATAAAGTAAAAGATATCGTAAAGAAGTATTATAGCGTCGAATCAATGCTTAGGTTGCCTTCAAAACCTGTACTTCCACCCTTCTTCTATAACGTAACAGGAGAACAGCTTACTATTGGAACAGTGATTAGTGGGGAGCTTGAACTTATGAAGACCGCTATACCTAATATTCCGGATCCCGGCACGATAGCCTATTATCCTAGCTATAACAAGAGAATAACGGTTTATGTTTCGAACTCTACCACTCTAACTATTCTGTATACTGATAAGGCTACGCTTACAACAGACATTTACCTGGTAAGACTCGAGAACTGTACGTTGATCGCCGTGGACGGAATAATTAATCTCAATAATACATACTATATATCCTCCAAAGCTATAACATATGCCGCCGGAGCATCTCAGCCAGAAACCGTTAGCCTCATAACGAAATTTGTTCCGGTGAACGGATCGATCACCGTCTATAAACAGAGCAATTCTACAAATCTCATAGAAATAATGGGTTACCATTATCTGGTCCTCATAAACGGAACCTATATCATAGAACCACCAATATCCGATCTAAACAAGATACTTATGAAGCTAACGACTATAGAATATACATTAGAGACCTTATCCACCACGTCAGCGTTCCTTCTAGCCCCTTCACAGGAAGCATCGGACTTCACGACTATAACTAAGGTATACGCAGAGCAAACCACAACAACTCAAAACTCTATACTACCCACATCCCAAACAACAGAAGGACAACCAGTAATCAGCACGAAACTCCTGGTCTTAGTTATAGCCGTTATAGTTATCGCTCTAGCAGGTATTGTAGTCTACTTCTTCAAGGTAAGGAAGAAAACCATGTCCACAGGAGAAGAGGAGGAAGAATCAGAACCTGTTATAGAGCTAAACATTTAGGATCAGTATTTTAATATAGAGTTCTCTAGGGAATTTTTTATAAATCAATCGTAAACCCACTATCTTCTCCGATAGCGGGGGGTGCTGTGTGGAAGATGAAGCGGAACATAGTGGTAGAAGAATATCTCTTGCCGAGTGTAGAGGAGATAGAAGTAGAGCTCGTGGAAAGAAAAGGCCTAGGCCACCCGGACTATATTAGTGATGCTGCCTCGGAGGTAGCAAGCATTGCTCTAAGCAAACTGTACCTCGAGAGGTATGGAAGAATACTGCACCATAACCTTGATAAAGTACTATTAGTAGGTGGCCAGGCAAACCCGCGTTATGGAGGAGGGGACGTACTCCAGCCAATCTACATAATCGTATCTGGAAGAGCAACAACGCATGTACGCACCGACGACGGTGTAGAGAATATACCGGTGGGAACAACAATACTAACCGCGGTAAAAGAGTGGATAAAGAAACACTTCAGATTCCTAGACCCTGAAAAACACTTAATAGTAGATTATAAGATCGGAAAGGGAAGCGCGGACCTAGTAGGAATCTTCGAGGAAAAAGACAAGGCTCCAAAAAGCAACGACACAAGTTTCGGAAGCGGTTACGCACCGTTCTCGACTCTAGAGCGACTAGTATTCGAGACAGAACGCATGCTCAATTCCCCAGGATTCAAGTCAAAGCTACCACAAGTAGGCGAAGATATTAAAGTAATGGGTCTACGCAGAGGAAAAACAATAGAACTAACAATTGCAGCTGCCATGATTAGTAGCCTAGTACATGACAGACAAGAATATCTCTCGGTAAAAGAAGAAGTCAAGAACTACGTCCTCGACCTAGCCGCAAGAATAGCACCAGAACACGCCGTAAACGTATACATAAACACTGGAGACATACCAGAAAAAGACATCGTCTACCTAACAGTAACAGGTACAAGCGCGGAACACGGAGACGATGGAATGACTGGACGCGGAAACAGGGCCAATGGACTGATAACTCCTCTAAGACCAATGAGCCTAGAGGCAGCCGCTGGAAAGAACCCTGTAAACCACGTAGGTAAAATCTATAATGTCGTAGCCAACGATCTCGCCCGCAGAATATACAGCGAGGTTTCTGGCATCAAAGAAGTATATGTAAAATTATTGAGCCAAATAGGAAGACCAATAGATGATCCACTCGTTGCAGATGTCAAAGTAAAACCAGAAGGTAACGGTTTATCAAGCGATCAGAAACGCGAAATAGAAGCAATAGTTAATGAGGTCTTAGACAATATCACTACCTACACATACAAGATAATAAACGGAGAAGTAATATTATTCTAGAATCAATCATTTACTGGGTAATTCTTTTTCCTGTTGGATCCTAACGCTCTGGATCTCTCCTTCCTATACTCGGATATAAGTCTCTCCAGACTGATTCTCCGCTCATATTCTTCCTCTAGCTTCTTTCTCCTCCGAGACAGCTCTTCGCGAACCCTAGCATCTAACACTACATAATCATCGGTCATATAAAGGGGACGTATATTGAGTTCCTCTTCGGTAACGACCGGGATGAACAGCCTCTTCGCGTTTTTCTTTAATATTGATATATCGGGTGATCCCCTGACAATTATTCCTAATAGTTTAATACTCGACAAGGTATAGAGTAAATCCTCTTCGAAAACAGGATTATCAAGATAAAGAGCCTCACCCATTATAGTTTGAGGATTACTAATCAGGTACTTGGCGTTGCTTTGGGTAAGACTTCTTATTCTATAAGCCAAAAAATATGCTCCTGAATAGACTTTCAAGAGTACCTGTTCTATCGTTCTCTTTTCATTTACTAGGTTGTTAATAGTATCCTTTAGCGATTCTATCTCTTTTGATAGTATAGCAATCTGCGACTCCATCTTTGTTACTAGACTGTCCCTATAGACTGACGACTTAAAGGAGGCTAACTTCCTCTTCATCTCCTCCTGCAATCTCTCATTTTCTTCTTGGAGCTGCTTAACTCTCTCCCTCAGATAGGTTAACTCGGCCTCAAGAAGCTGTAATCTTTGATAACCTCTGGCTTCATCTTGAGGCTGTTGGATCCGGGCTCTATGAATCTTCTCCTCTACTCTCTCTTTATTAGCCGACAGGATCTTGTCCAGCTCCTTTTCAATAGCTATCTCGAGGGCTTCGGCTACGGTTACTCCTTTGATGACTGCTTCCTTTACCGTTGATGAATCAACACTGATCCCTATTTTCCTAAGCTGTGATTCGACGTGTCCTAACTTGTTTCTCAAAGATAAGTATGCTTTATAGGCTGCGGCAAGAGCGTCTCTTTGGTGAGAGTCCTCTGGTAATAATCCACTTAGAGCCTTTTGAGCAAGGTCCCTCTTCTCTACGACACTAAGTTCTCCTGGAGGAGTATATAGCAGGGCTCCAGTTAGGCTTGCTATTTTTCTAACCGATTCAGGCGGCTCAGGAACATCTACTGCTATTATTACAGGTTTTCCATGTTCAAGTATCGCCTCTAACAAGCTACCTCTATCAAAGGACTTCGAGCTGTCCAAATATATTACTCTCCCATTAAGGTCTAGAACCGAGATACCCGTCGTTATCCCTGGATCAAGTCCTACAATTATTGGTTTTAGGTGCTTGCTACTTTTCTCTGGTATTGAGAGGATCGTCTTGTATACTGGTTTTATAGTGACTGAATAATCAGCTCCCCTATATGGCCTGACAATGCCTAGTAATCTCTCTCTTGGGGCGTAGACCATAAAGGTAGCTGATTCAAGTCCTCCTTCACTTTTCCTATACTTTAGATCATATTCGAGCCCGGCCTCGTCAAGGGCTTGTTTAACCCTCATTGTAGCGTTCAACACTGCGGCTCTTACTTTTCTCTGATACCTTTGCTGGCTGTATCCTCCGCTTGCAGGACTACGATGTTTATTTATGAGTATCAGTGTTTTTTGCTCTATTTTCCTTATACTTGCACCGTAGCCTTTTGAAGCTAGTATCGCGACTAGGAATGCCGTTTTTCCCGGAGTCAGCTTTCCGTATCCAACTATGTCACGGTATGGGGCTGCCAGCTGGCTTATAGAATAATGTCTGTCTTTTCCTATAGTAACTTGTACTATTTCGGACTCGGCAGGGAATAATTCTAGTATACGCGCTAGGTCTTTCTTGTTTGAGGCGATCTCCATTATGTTGTCAAAAGCTATCTTCTTCGGCTTATAATACCATGCCAGCCTGATTAGTCTTGAGAGTGTAGCTCTCGACTGTTTTTCTATTATCTTTCCTTCCGTGTCAACTATCACAATACTATAAAGCGTCCTCTTAGTGGAGCTCAGCGGGCTACCTTCCTCTATATCTACTCCCATGTATAGTTCTTTTTGTCTTGATGACTGCTTTTTAGTCATTTATTCACCTCTTATATATGAAAGAGTCTTCTCTAGATCTCTCTCGACACCATATTTTCTTTTGAAGAATGAGAGGATATAGGTTACATCTCTTCTAAGGAGCACCTCTGCTGTTTCCTCTTCTTTGTAAACGTACTGGGGCCAGTCGATTATGTATGGTACCAGGTCCTCGCTAATTAGTACATTATACTCGCTTAGATCTCCGTGTACTATTCCAACTTTTCTATATGCTATACGGAGGGTTTCTATTATCATATCAAGTATTTTTTCGGCATCATCCCTTGGCAGTCCTCTAACCCTGTATAGCTCAATTCCAGGTATGTATTCTTGGACAACGCTGTTCCTGTTCCATGCTATCGGTTCTTGGACTAAGGCACCATGCTCTTTTAGTGCCACTAGTATCTTGAACTCCCGCTCTCCTAGTAACTTTGCTATCTGGAACCATGACTTTCTGGGTAAATTAGCGACTATATTTCTATATCTCTTTATTTTCTGAAAACTTCTTCTCCCTTCTCTATGGAACTTAACTATAACTAGGCCTCCAGAAGTATCCTCTGCTATGTAGATGTTTCCTTCTTTACCTACACCTATTCTGTCCCCGAGAACACTTATGACACCTCTCTGAACTAGGTTGTTCAGCGATAGAACGTCTAGCCCCCAATATGTAAGCGTATATCCGACTGTTGATCCCAGTCTTCTCTTTATCAGCTTTATCTGATTCAGCTTGTCTATGCTCGATATAATTGCCCGAGGAGTATCCTTCAGGCGGCGTTCGAGATACTCTAGGGGGACATACTCGTATCTAGTCATTCCTCGTTCAATCGTTTTCAGCACTACCATGTCTAACTTTGTAAGCCCAATGTATATTTTCCATAAGTTTCTCGGCATCAGTATGTTCCCCAGATATACCGTATAGCATATTAATTTATGGATACAAATGATTATTATATACGATTATCCGACGACTAAATAACTCAACTTCGCTCCTTATTTGTATTTGAGAATTATTCATTCTTTATGGTTGTAGGCTAAGATTATCGATGCCGTTGACATTATATCATTATTATCCAATAAATTCAATGGTTAATACAAATTAAACAAGTAACGTTAAAACACATAATGATTTAAATAATATATTTCACGAATAGACTAAAATGTAAAGGACTATTTAAACACCAGAAAGGAGGTGCACGACGTGGGACTAAATCCACCATTCGATAAAGAGGGAATATATATAGTGGACGGCAAACTCCACGTGATAGGCCCTAGATACATAGCTATGGTAGCCAACGCGCTAGCCAACGAGACAAGGGCCAGAATCCTACGTTACATAGCTAAAAAACCAGCCGACCTAGACGAACTCTCACATATAGTGGGACAAAGCAAGGCAAATATTAGCAGTCAAATAAGGAAGCTTGAGAACGTCAATATTGTCAAAGCCAAGTATATCCCTGGGACAAGAGGTATCCGAAAGGTGGTAGAATTAAACGTGAACCAGATAATATTCCACATAACTGATCCAGAGAAGAAATAACAGCGGAATACTAGATAGACTACTAACAATAACAAACAATGTTTAGGAAAACATGCTTCCCTGTTTGCAGAGACTAAAGCTATTTATGAGAGTCTTGCAGCCACCTCTAATAATCCTATGAATAGAGGTGCGGGTCTAAGAGGCCTACTCTTATATTCTGTATGTGGCTGGGTCCCCACGAAGAATGGATGCTCCTTTGACCGAAGCTCAACTATTTCAACAAGGCCGTCGGGACTCCATCCCGATACAACTAGGCCATGCTCTTCTAGATTCTCTACATATTTCGGGTTTACCTCGTATCTATGCCTGTGACGTTCGTATATAGTCGATTTACGATAGTAATACCACGCATGTGTTCCCTCCACAAGCCTTATCGGTGATGCTCCTAACCTCATAGTCCCGCCCAACCTGACTATTTCTTTCTGTCCAGGTAGATAGTCTACAACTGGATGAGGAGTCAAAGGATCTATCTCCGTGCTGTTAGCGCGCTCCAGTCCTACGACATTCCTAGCAAACTCTACTACTGATAACTGCATGCCGAAGCATACTCCGAGCATGGGTATTTTTCTCTCACGGAGCTCTTTTATTGCCAGTATCTTTCCCTCCGCTCCACGCTTCCCAAAGCCAGGGAGAATTATAGCCGCCTGAATCTCCTCTATGAAGGAAAGATCAGTCTTTCCTGTCTCGATATCGGTTGACTCGACCCATACAAGGTCTGGTTTGACTCCGAGACGAGCACCAGCATGCTTGAGGGCCTCCACGATGCTGATATAGCTGTCTGGGAGCTTAGTATACTTTCCTATCATGGCGACTTTAAGTGTTTTCCGGGGCCGAGTCAGTTTCTCAACGAATTCCAACCAGTCATTTAGGTCTGGTTTTCTATCCGGCATTCCAAGCTTCTCCAAGATTATTCTTATTATGCCCTGCTCTTCGAGCAGTAGGGGAACTCTATATATGGTATCTACGTCGTGGTTACTGAAGATACGGTTCTCAGACAGGCTCGCATACAAGGCAATTTTTCTGCGGGGTTCAGGCTCGAGGGGCCTGCTTGTTCTAACCACTATTGCATCAGGATTTATTCCAATTCTCCTAAGTTCTTGGACGCTGTGCTGAACCGGCTTGGTTTTTTGTTCCCCTGTAACCGAGAGTATTGGTGCTAGTGCTACATGTATGTAGAACGTATTTCTCTCTCCTAGTTCTAGGCCTAGTTGCCTTATAGCCTCCAGGAATGGTAGTCCTTCTATATCGCCTACTGTACCTCCAATTTCTACAATTAGGAAATCGACTCCTGTCTCATGGGCAAGCTCTTTGATCCTGTACTTGATCTCGTTAGTAACGTGCGGTATAACTTGGACTGTCTGGCCAAGATATTCTCCTCTACGCTCTTTTTCGATAACCGACAAGTATATCTGGCCTGTGGTTATATTGTGTCGCTTCGACAGATTCATGTCAAGGAATCTCTCGTAGTGTCCTATGTCTAGATCTGTTTCTCCCCCGTCTTCTGTAACGAAAACTTCTCCGTGGGCGAAGGGATTCATTGTACCAGCGTCTACATTGATGTATGGATCAATCTTTACTGCTCCAACACTATATCCTCGAGATTTTAGGAGAAGACCTATACTGCTCGTAACGATACCTTTCCCTACACTCGAGAGGACACCACCAGTCACGAATATCAGCTTTGACTCCACGCTTCTCAACCGGCATTTTGTTAGGGGCCTAGTTAGGGGGTTAAAAATAGAGTTACATGGATGGGCGTAAAGAGAGCCTCCGACAAATGCCTTTACTTCATCGCGTCCGCGTCGGGAGTAGTCTTCATCGGCTCACCGAGGACACGAAATAGCTGGAAACAAGAATATTGGTTATTGTTGTTATTTCTCGCTATATTCTTTTATCTTTATCCTTACTATCTCGGCAACTATTTTTCCGTCTATTCTTCCCCTAAGCTTGGCCATTGCTCTGCCCATTATTAGTCCCATTGCTTTCATTCCACGTTCTTTCACTATCTCAAGGTTTTCCTTGATTATTTCTTCGATTATCTTCTCTGCTTCTTCTCTCGATAACGATGTTAGGTTGAGATCCTCGGCGGCTTTTCTTGGATCTGTTCCAGGATGTCTTCCTAGATATTCTAGGATCTCTTCAACCGCTTCTTTGGCTATTTGCTTGTCTGCTAGCATGTCTATTATAGTTTCCATTTGCCAGTCCTCGATCAAGTCTATGTCTATTTCGTTTCGTAGACCTCTGAGAGTGACTACGAATATGGATGCTATTGTCTTAGCTGGAACTTTTCCTCTGTATTTTATTATTAGTTTCTCGATAAGGTCTAGCCTGACGTCTCGAAGGACTTCTTTTGCTAGATCCTTTGGCACTCCATACTCTTCGACTAGTCTTTTCATCTTCCTCTCGGGTGATTCTGGTTTGATCGACTCTGCTAGTTCCAGTATCTCAAGATCTATAAGTATCGGTGGCGTGTCGGTTTCAGGATACATTCGTGCGCTTCCAGGCCTTGGCCTTAGGAATCTCGTTGTGCCGTCTTCTAAGGCGCCACGTGTCTCTTGGGGAACCCCATCTAGTGCTAGGCGGGCTCTTTTGACTACTGCTTCTAAGGCTTTTAGGGCTTTTTCTTCTTCTGCGGCGACGATAACTATAGCGTCTTCGTCTTTTCTGGCTTTTAGAACCTCATAGGCCTTGTCTAGTTCTTCTTGGGTTATACCATATTTCGGTAATTCATCGCTGTGGAATATGCCTCCTACGCCCGACCAGAATCGCACGTAGTCTGCTATCTCTGTCCCGAACCTTCTTCCAGGCATGACTTCTTTTCCTAATAGTCCCTTCATTTTCGGTAGCTTTAGACCATATACTCTTCCTCCATTCTTCAGGGTTCTCTGTATTACTTTGCTCTTTGTATCTGCGAAGACTGCAGTCAGGTCTACGGGCTCGTAAATTATGTTTTCCTTCACTAGTCCCCGTCTTATTAGTTCTTCTTTTATTTCTAGGAGTGTTACCTGTCTAAGTGCCTCGTATTCTATTACCTTGGGTATTAGGTCAAGCCTTTGTACTCCTTTTATCTCGGTTATCGCTCCGTTTTTGATGCTTACGTTTAAGTCCTGTCTTATCGTCCCTAGGCCTCTCCTTACTTTGCCGGTGAGCCTGAGCATCTGGCCTATTGCTAGGGCGACTTCTCTTGCTTCTTCGGGGGAGGTTATTACTGGTCCTGTCGCTATTTCGATTAGGGGAATTCCGAGCCTATCCAGTCGATATCTTATTCTAAGGCCTTCGTCCTTGATTTTCCTGGCCGCGTCTTCTTCGATAGCGATTGTCTGAATGGGGACCTCTTTTTCTCCTACTTTTATTGCTCCTCCGAGTGCGACTATAGCTGTTCTCTGGAATCCGGTTGTGTTGCTTCCGTCGATCACTATTTTTCTCATAACGTGTACTTCGTCGACTATGTGTGAATTAAAGGCTAGACCCATAGCTACTCCTATAGCTATTGCTTCTTTGTTCATCTCGTGTGGGGGTTCTTCGTCGGCTTCTACTAGACAACTGTGCTTTGTCGGGGCCTCATAATGATAGTATTTTCCTTTTCTCCACTCGAATAAAGCTGCTATATCGATTTCGCCTGTTTCTCCTCTAGTAGGCCTGAGCCTCCTCTCGAATTCGTCATGGTTTTCTTCGCTGAGCTCTGCTGGACAAGGACAGAAAAGTTTCTGCTTTGTAGCTAGTTGCTGGTGGATTTCTAGGCCTACTAAGAGGCCTATCTTTTCATAATCTAATTTCCTGGTCACTGCCAAGCACCTCTATGGCCTAGAGCTTGTCATGATACCATGTGGGATAGTATCTGAGAGACTGCCTCTCGCCTATCTCCCATGATAGACTAGTCGTCATGATCTGTCGCACGTCTTCTAGGTTTCTTGTCCTAGCCAGTGCCCATGAGAGCTTCACATAGGCGGTTTCAGCTATCATATCCTCGACTGGTATGGCGCCTGCTTTCAGCATTTTTCGACCTGTACTATACACGTTTAGGTTTACTCTTCCAAAGACCGTCTGTGTCGCTATTACGACAGGTATACCGGCCTGAGTTGCTCTTTCAATGCTCTTTATCGCTTCCTGGTCAACGTGTCCGAAGCCAGTCCCCTCAATCACTATTCCATGAAATCCTTTGTCGACTAGAATGTCGATTATCTCACCGGTTCTCCCGGGATAATGCTTGATTAGAGCAACCTTGTCGTCGAAACCGTTCTCGACTATTAGGCTTGTTTCCTTTCTTTTTCTATATCTCTGGTCTAGAACCTCGATTTTCCCGCTCTCAGGCCAGATCTTAGCGAGAGGAAGCGTGTTTATACTTTGGAACGCGTCTCTCCTGCTTGAATGCATTTTTCTAACTCGAGTACCTCTGTGGGCTAGGGCATAGGAGTCGCTTAGAGTTCCATGCATTACGACTACTACCTCGGCGAAAGGAGCGACTACTGCTGTGAGTACTGCGGCGGTAAAGTTAAAGGCCGAGTCACTGCTGGGCCTGTCACTCGATCTCTGAGCTCCTACAAGCACGACAGGTACAGGTAGGCCTTTGTGGAAGGCGAACGATAGTGCTGCCGCAGTATAGCCCATCGTGTCGGTTCCGTGTGCAATGACTATGCCATCGTAGCCCTCCTCGATTACTTTTGCGACTCGTTCAACGATTTTCTCCCAGTGATATGGCTTTATGTCCTCGCTAAACACGCTGAAAAGCTCCTCGGCGTATATCTGCGCGTACCGAGCTGCTTCGGGGATCGCTTCTACTAGCTCAGCAGCGTTTATATACGGTTTTACAGCTCCTGTCTCATAATCTATCCTGCTAGCTATCGTTCCTCCTGTACCTATCACGAATACTTTCTTGTTGGGAGAAACTTTGAGGTCCTCCACTAAAGGAGCTGGACTACCTGGCTTTGATATCCTGGCCTTCCCATCTACTTTTTCTATAGCTTTTACCCTGTCGAGTCTTACACCGATATTATAGCCGTTGTCTAGTTTAACTATAATGACGTCTCGGCGGATGACCTCGTACCTGGGCATGAGGATTCCTTCCACAACAAGCCCGTCGTCTCGAACAATCCTTACCCTGTCTCCTGGCTTAAGGTTTCTCTCATTTAACAACTCACTCGTTTTAACAGGGTATCCATGCGACACTCTACTTTCCCCAATACACACTCATAACAATTTAGGACTTTAAACGGACACGATCTGCAGAGAAGAAACAGAATCTAGTTCAAGGCCCTATTCTATGGTTCAGAGAGAATAGTTGACTGGACTATGTGGTTAAACCAAGTATAGGATATTGGCCGGTGAAAATTTTCCTATTGTATACTAGCTCTACAGGTTTACCTTCTTCTCCGTATGGTGGCTTCCTCCTTTCTCTTTATGAACCTGTTGATGTATCTTATCCTGTTCCTGATTCTTGGAGATAGGCCCTTCCTCTGCTTACCCTCAATTTTTGGCGTCTGCTTCCTGACCTTCCCTGCCTTTGTCATTGATCCGTGCGTTGGCATGGCTTTTCCACCATTCAATCGTTTAGTCCCTGGAATCCTTATATAAAGTATTCTATCCGTGTAATCGAAGTTCCTTGAAATCGTGTATGTTAGGTGCCTAGAGAACATGTACGAGGAACCAGGGTCTCGTGTATCTTTTTATATTATCTAAGGCGTCTTCTTATTGTACCGGAGTAGTTTAAGGGTGATATTAGTAATGGAAAAAATATATCTGGCAGACCTCATAATCGGAGCATTTGCTCTGAGGGATGATGGAAGTATAGTGGAATACGAGCTTGCTCCCCGCGGCATGGACGAGGCAGTAGATCAGGGTATGAGAATAGAGAACGGAGAAATGTACGCGGCCCTCTCCAAGCTCCTAGACAAACTATCCGAAAAAGAGGTCAAGAAGGTAATAGTTGAGAGTGATGATATAGCGAGAATAATCTCGAAGCGTGGATTCGACGTAGCAGTTGAGCCAGGAAATAAAGCCGCACTAACTGCAAGAATGAATCTATTCAAGCTCGCAGTCGAGACAGGATTCAGCAAGAGCAAGGAGGCTTTCGCAGATTGGCTCTTCAGGGCAGAACTAGAATACACCCGTAGAAAACTCAGGAGAGCCGCCGAGAAGAGAGACATGCTTGCAGCCCAGGCTATTAGAGCAATCGACGATATCGACAAAACTGTGAACCTGTACGTAGCAAGGCTAAGGGAATGGTACAGCTTACATTTCCCAGAACTCAACGACCTAGTTAGAGAACACGAGGACTACGTCAAGATTGTAGCAGAGCTAGGCCATAGATCCAATATAACCGAAGAAACGTTAAAAGACCTAGGATTCAGCGAGGCTAAAGCCAAGAAAATAGCAGATGCAGCAAAGAACAGCATAGGAGCAGACTTGTCAGAATTCGATGTAGAAGCAGTACAGACACTGGCCAAGATAACCGCCCAACTCTACAAGCTTAGGAGAGACCTAACAGAATATATCGAGCAGGTGATGAACGAGGTAGCACCAAACATTACAGCAATAGTAGGGCCCCTGCTAGGTGCACGACTAATCAGCCTAGCTGGAGGACTCGACAAACTCGCACGCATGCCAGCCAGTACGATACAGGTATTAGGAGCAGAGAAAGCACTCTTCCGAGCCCTAAGAACCGGTGGAAGACCGCCGAAACACGGCATAATATTCCAGTACCCTGACATACACAAGAGTCCTAAATGGCAGAGAGGTAAGATCGCTAGAGCACTGGCAGCTAAACTAGCTATTGCCGCAAAAGTGGACGCCTTTAGTGGAAGATTCATAGGAGACAAGCTAAGAGAAGATCTAAGGAGGAGAATCGAGGAGATCAAGAAGATCTATGCAAAGCCGCCAAAGCGGAAGCCCGAGGCGAGACCCTCTAGACCCCCTAGGCGGAGGGGAGGCAAGAGAAGAAGACCCAAGAGAAAAGGAAGCAGGAGAAAGAGGTGATAGGACATGGTGAACGTAGTTAAAGTCGAGGAGCACCCCAAGTGGAAAAACGTATTCATAGTCGAGCTAGAAGATGGAAGCCTAAGACTAGCAACAAAGAACCTAGTCCCCGGCCAACGAGTATACGGAGAACGACTCTTCAAATTTAACGGAGTCGAATACAGGGAATGGAACGCTTACAGGAGCAAGCTAGCAGGAGCCCTTCTTAAAGGACTAGAAGAACTACCGGTAAAAGAAGGCGACAAACTACTATACCTGGGAATTGCAAGCGGTACAACTGCTAGCCACATAAGCGACATCGTAGGGAAAGAGGGACGAATATACGGAGTAGAATTTGCGCCTAGAGTGATGAGAGACTTGATCTTGATAATACAGGAGCGTAAGAACATATATCCGATTCTAGGAGATGCACGGTTCCCAGAGAAGTACCGCCATCTAGTAGAGGCAGTAGACGGACTGTACGCAGACGTAGCCCAGCCAGACCAGGCAGCTATCGTAGTAAGAAACGCCAAGTTCTTCCTGAAAGACGAAGGATACTTGCTACTAGCGATAAAGGCGAGGAGCATAGATGTAACAACGGAGCCCGGCGAAGTCTATAGAAGAGAAGTACAGACACTTAAGGACAATGGATTCGAAATAGTAGACGTAGTACACCTAGATCCATTCGATAAGGACCACGCAATGATATATGCAAGGTATAGAAGAGGGTAGCACATCCAAATGAGAGACATTGAAGAATTGAACTCAAAGAATACTAGGAGACTAGTGGAGAGAAAATACCGAAACGATATACAACGCCTATCAAGGTACTGGCCCAAAGAACTAGTAAGCCTGGAGGAAGCATACTCTGGAAGAAGCTACATTTATCTGCAGAACGGCGAAACACATGATTTTTCCCGGGACGAGATCAGCCTTCTCGCATCTAGTATACCTAGATTCCTATGGAGGCTAGTTAGCCTCCCACTCCTACTTAGATACGAAGTAATAGGTACAGAAAGACACTATAGAGTCCTAGGAAACATCTGGCAAAAAAGACTCGCTGAAATAATGCTTATAGGCGACTACTCGTATTCCGGTAAAGAGAAATTAACAATATCGGAGTTCTCTACAATACTAAGAAAATATAGGAGCTTGATCTTTGTGAATCTTAGCATATGATCCATACCTATATATAGAGTTTGAAAACACTATTCCCAGACACGGGCAATAAAGAATACATTGGAGTGGTTGAAAACAATGTTATCGATCGCTGAAAAAGAACAACTAAAAGAAAAACTATACAGAGAATGGCTCGAAGCAAAAACACTAATAGAAGACGAACTTGAGAAAACACTTAACAATCTAGATCCGAGCGGGCTCCCCGATGTGGCAAAATACATAAGTAGGGGCGGTAAGCGGTTCCGGGGCTTCCTAACAATTCTAACCGCTAAGGGACTTGGAGGATCAGAGAAAGACGCTATAGAGGCCGCTGTAGCAATAGAACTCGTACAGGCCGCTAGCCTAGCAATAGACGATATCGTTGACAAAGACACCGTAAGAAGAAACAGCAAAGCGGCCTGGCTCGTTCACGGAATAGGTAAAACAGTATTAAGTAGTCTCTTGCTCATACCTATAGCTCAAAGAATGGTCGAGAAACTAGGAGTCTCGGCTCTATACTATGTCATAAGAGCTTGGGAATCAACAGTACGAGGAGAGATTATAGATGTCTTCCTTGCCGAGTCTCTTCCCAGTGCAAAATACATTGAGCTTGCCAGATTAAAGACAGGGAGCCTCTTCAAACTTGCAACGATACTAGGAGCTCTAGCAGCTGGAGTAAAAGACAAACCAGTCCTAGAAAAGGTCGGTAGATACGGAGAATTATTGGGTATCATTTACCAGCTGGCCGACGACATAGCTGACTACACTAGGTATATCAGTGGAGATAAAGAGAAGCTTGACCCAAGCGAAAAATTATTCATCAAATGGGCAGGTGAGGGACAAGAAGATATAATAAGAAACTCACTAAGAACACTCAACGAGTATCTAAAGGAGATAACCAAGAACGTAGATGAACTACCAATTAAAGATAGCGAGCTCTACATGTTATTCAAGTTTATACCTTACTTCCTGGTATCAAAAATGCTTGAAGAAGCAGATCTCTCTCTTGCCTATTCTTAATTTACACGTTAGTAACACTATTCCTTTATAAGATCTTGTATCTTTAGCATTGTATATTGTATATGATTTCTACCGTTTGATATCCAATCAATACCATTTTAAACCGTGCCATGAATATATCCTATAAAGGTGCCGGGGTGGCCGAGCGGTCGAAGGCGGCGGGCTGCAGCGGAATTCGATATCTCTGCCCATCGGCCCGCAGAGACCCGTTACTATCCCGGGTTCGAATCCCGGCCCCGGCTCCATCGAATTACATATATAACCCCGAAAGATGAATGTCATGAGATGGGTGTGCCGCGGTAGTATAGCCCGGCCCAGTATGCGGGCCTTTCGAGCCCGTGACCCG
>CAYROE010000004.1:0-5066 GCA_964425855.1 uncultured Desulfurococcales archaeon
TGCTCTAATTGAGACGTCGAGCATTGAGACGGGCTCGTCTGCTATAATTAGGGAGGGGTTTCCTATTATTGCACGTGCTATCGCTACTCTCTGTCTCTGCCCCCCGCTCAGCTGGTGTGGATATCTATCGATAAATTCTTCTACGGGAGTTAGCTTGACCATCTCTAGGGCTTTCGCGATGATCTCGAGTCGTTCTTCTTTTGTTGATCCTATTTTGTGAACTAACAGTACTTCTTCTAGGACGTCTTTAATACGGAACCTTGGGTTTAGGCTGCCGTATGGATCCTGGTATATCATTTGGATTTCTCTTCTCAATGGTCGGAATTGTGAATCTTTTAGCCCGAAGAGTTCTACAAATCCATTCTCTGACTTGACACCCATAGCATCGAGAATTTCAAGTGTCTCCTTACGAGGTTTGAAGAAGGCTTTTCCTGAGTGAACGGGTACGAGTCTTAATAGAGCTTTTCCTGTGGTTGTTTTTCCACAGCCGCTTTCTCCCACTAGGCAAAAGATCTCTCTTTTCCTAATGTTGAATGATACTCCGTCTACAGCGTGGACATAGAGTTGTGGTTTACGTAATAGTATATCTGTTATATCTCTCTTTATGGGGAACCATACCTTGAGGTCTTGCACTCGAAGTATATCCTCTCCGAGCTCTACCCTGTATGCATTGCTCATTTATGATTCACCTCTTCGAGTAAAGCCAACAAGCCACGTAATGTCCTTTTGAATACTCGATCATTGGAGGCTCCTCTTTGTCACATGGCTCAAATCTTCTCGGACATCTCGGTGCAAATCTGCATCCTGGCGGAGGCGAGCGGAGATCTGGAGGTGTTCCAGGGATGTATTCGAGTTTATGTATGTCTCCTTTGAGCCTGGGTACTGCTCTAATGAGAGCTTTTGTGTAAGGATGTAGTGGGTTTTCAAATATGTCTTCTGCTCTTCCAAACTCGACAATTTTACCTGCATACATTACTGCGATTTTTTCTGAGAGTTCTGTTACTACTCCGAGATCGTGGGTGATTAGTATAATGCTCATTTTTTCTTCTTGATGGAGTTTTTTCATCAGGTTTAGTATCTGAGCCTGAACAACAACATCTAGCGCTGTAGTAGGCTCGTCTGCGATTACTATGTCGGGTTTTAATGCTAGTGCCATTGCGATTACTACTCTTTGTTTTTGTCCTCCACTCAGCTCGTGGGGATATCTTTCTAATATTGAAGGCGCGAGGCCTACTGCTTCTATAAGCTCCTTAGCTCGTTCTAGTGCCTCCTGCTTGGTCATATTGGTGTGGAGGAGGAGAGGCTCTATGATTTGGTCTCCTACGGTATAAACCGGGTTAAGCGCGTTCATAGCGCCTTGAAATACCATGCTAATTCGCTTCCACCTTATCTCTCTTCTAACCTCGGACTCACTCATTCCAACAATATCTTTTCCGTCTACTCTAATCTGTCCGCCAACAATTCTTCCGGGAGGAGGAACTAATCTTAACAAGCTCCATGCTAGTGTACTTTTTCCACAGCCACTCTCTCCTACGATTCCCAGGGTTTCTCCCTTTTCTAATTTAAAGGACACTCCGTCAACAGCTTTTACTACTCCTCTTAGTGTATAGAAGTATGTTCGTAGGTTCTCTACTTCGAGTAGTGCCATATGATTTCCCTCATTAGCCCAATTACCTTTATTTCCTGTGTCCTTTAGGATCTAGCCCCTTTTTGGGAATATAATTATTTACACGTTTTTATCGTAGATATGTAGAGAATTTTTCCTTTAGCAAATAGATTAGTAGGAAAATAATGAGTTTATTATTTGGGATTATGAAAAAAGATTATTGTTGGGGTTACTTTCTCATGAAGTAGTATGCTGCTGCTATGATGACTATTACTACGACTACTGCTGCTATTACGGTGCCTGATACTCCACCCTCTTCTGGAGGTGCTGTTGTAGTTGTTGTCTGCTCGGGTGGTGTAGTGGTTGTTGTTTCTTGCGGCGGTGTAGTGGTTGTTGTTTCTTGGCCTGGCTGTGGTGTTACTAGTGTTACTGATACCGACTGCTGTGCTGGGTTGCTGTATCCTACTGGGTATGCTAGTATTACTATCTGGTAGCTACCCTCTGATACGTTTGCTGGGAGTACTGCTACGAAGCTTCCGGGCTCCTGGTAGTTTATCGTTAGGAATGTGGATGCGAAGGTCTCTAGGTTTACAGCTACTGCGTAGATCTTTACGTCTTCGTCTGTCGCTGGCTGATCGTTAACGCTTACGCTGAGTGTTACTAGGGCGGTGCCTGCAGTGTTGTAGTTTACTGGGTCGTAGCTTATCTGTAGGTCTACTGTCTTTGGCTGTAGCTCTTGTGCTATTACTGCTGGGTCTACTGGGAAGTCTGTTACTCTTTTTACTGTTGCTATGTCGTTCTGTGCGTCATAGCTGTCTAGGTAGAATGGACCATTTGCTACTAGCATGTGGTTGTGCTGGTTGAAGAAGTTTATCAGGTTGTCTACTCTCTGCTCCCACTCTGCCTGTGTTAGGAGTCCTAGGTTGATTAGTTGCTGTACCCAGTCTGGTGGTGTTGTCTTATACTGTTGTAGTAGATCGACCATCTGCTGGCCTTGGTAAGTGTCGAGTAGGTGTATTGCCGGGTGGTACTCGTCGCTTGCGTCTAGGCTCCATACGTACTTTGGTGTTACGTTCTCAGGCACGTTCTGTATGTCTGGCTGTCCGTACTGCCATAGTAGGTCCATTGCTGCATAGAGCTCTAGTGGATAGCTGGTCCATATGCTTGCCACGCCAGCTATGTATCCTGGGTCTAGGTGATCATAGTTTAGGTATACTTTGACTGTAGTCTCGTTGATTACCTTTACTGCTACGAATGTGTTGAGGAAGGTGTAGTAGTCGCCAGCAATTGGCCCCTCGAATCTTGTATCTGTTATATTTAGAGTAGCATTACTGTCATCGTATGCGTACTCGAATATTACGTATAGTGGAGCTAGTAGGTCTGCTACTGTCTCGGTTGTTCCATCGTGGAACTTGATCTGTCCGAGTAGCTTGTAGTTGATTGTTACTGCGTTCTTTGCTGTTGTGACGTTTGCCTCTGCTGCTGTTACGAACTGGTGGGCTGCGTGGTCATAAAGTAACGCATCACCGTCAACTGTTACTGGGCCTCTCTCTAGGCTCCAGTCTACTGTGTTTGCAGGGCTCCATCCTGTCTTACCGTCTGTTACTCTGCTTGTTATTCCTGGCCAGGTTACTGCTTCTACTACTGGTCTGCTGTAGAAGTCCTGGAATCCTCCTACTGGGTTCCAGGCCCATCCGCTTGCGTATACGTACCTGTTAGTTAGTGTTACTGTGTCCTCTGGGTACTGTAGGTTCATGAATGTGAATGTGTGCCATGGGCTTGCCTTCGGGCTTGGTAGTACGCCCTGGAGGTCGCCGCTTACTGCATAGAAGTCGTAGGTTGCTGCTATGAATACTCTTACGCTCTCCTGGATACCTAGGTCTACTCCCTCGTTTAGTAGCTGCCAGAACTCGGTCTCGTTTGCGTAGTCACCGTTGTCTAGTTTCTGGGCTATCTCGTCTATTGTAGCGTTCTGGTAGTTCCAGTATGTTGGCTCTAGCCATCCTGGCATTGCTCCCCATATGCTGCTATAGAACCATACGAAGTTACCGTAGTCGTACTGGGTCATTCCGGTGATTCCCCAGCCCTCTGTGTAGAGGTGCCACTCACAGGCGCTGGGGTCTCCGCTGTAGACTATCTGGTATGCGGCTGCGAAGTCATTGTATAGTCTCTCTACTGTTATTCCTACGTCGTTCTCTAGTTTGTTGGCTAGTAGGTCTCCAATGTCTCTTCTCTGATCCTCGATTCTTATTACGAACTTGACTGTGACTGGTGAGCCGTCGCTCCAGTACCATTTACCGTCGTCTCCCTGTGTTGCTCCGAGCTCCTGTAGTGCCTGCTGAAGTAGCTGGATTCCGTACTGCTCTCCCTTAGCGTCGATTACTGCCTGCCACTTTAGTGCTGTTCCGACTAGATATGGATAGTCGGGGTCTAGCGGTGTCCATGGTAGAATTACTGGTATAGCGTATCCCTCGTATATCTGTGATACTATTTCTCCTCTGGGTACTAGGAACTGTAGTGCGAATCTAGCCTTCTGGTTCTGGAATATGTTTATTGAGCCATCCTGGCAGGTGTCTGTTGGGTTTACTAGGATGTTTGTTAGACCGCTTGCTGCCTTTATCGTCTGAAAGCCTGCTTCTTGTAGTCTATTAACTAGTTCTATGCTCCTTAGTCTGAAGAGTCTACCCTGTGAGTCTCCGAAAAGTAGGCTACCGACAGCTGCCTGGTCGTCCTCTATTCTCTGGAATACTATTGTGTTAACATATCCTGCACTTGAAACGAGTGCTGCCGCTATTGGGAGAACCATTAGTGCTACAATGAATATAGCTAGCGTTCTCATGACATATTCACCCGTTGGGCGTCATAAACTGTATATGAAGGAGGATATTTAAATAGCTTGTCGTTAAAAACACGTATAAATTTAAGAAGATTTTTGATAAGTTATAAATAAAAATTATTTTTATTACTTTACGAGCTTAGGTGCGACTATCGGCTCTAATGCTCTACCCAACAGTAGGAATGTCGCTGAGAAAATCACCAGTGCTAGGCCTGGGAAGAGATATAGCCACCAATAACCAGCGTTTACTGCTCCTACATCATATGCTAACTGCAACATTTTACCCCATGTTGGAGCAGCGGGATCACCGAATCCTAGTAGCGAGAGGCTCGCCTCAGCCACAATAACTCCTGGAATGGATAGAACTGCTATAGCCATTGTGTATGGGAAGATCTGTGGGAACATGTGTCTGAATAATATTCTTCTCGTAGATGCACCAACAGCTCTAGCAGCCTCAACATATATTTGCTCACTGATTTGGAGGGCCATACTTCTTACAACTATGACTGGTCCCGCCCAGAACAATATAATCATGAGGCCTGCGAGTACAGGCAGAGTTATTGCTGATCTAAATGCTACAGATAATGCTATTAGTATTGGTAGGAATGGGAGAGAGTTAACAAT
>CAYROE010000004.1:5166-45578 GCA_964425855.1 uncultured Desulfurococcales archaeon
GTACAACTTGGCCCTGTTCGTTTACCGTCGCCATGATTTCTTGACCCTGCTGTAGGCCGGGGAGACCGTCAGGATAGCCGAGACTCTCTTCCAGTTGCTTTATGCTGCTAGTGAAGTATTGTTCTATTAGGGCTCCTTGATATATCTTGTTGAGACTAAAAGGTTTTATGAACGTTATGTTTTCCCCTCCCTCTGTTATGTTTGCGACCTGACCATAGATGAACACGGTTCCAGACTCACCTACCGGAAGCTTACCATCATAGAAGTATACTTTAAGTCCATCGGGCCTTTCTATATATGCCTCGAGTATGATAATGTCAGTTGTTGTTGTCTGCAGGTTAACAATAGCATTCTTGCCTGCCTTGACGATTAATGCTAGAGCAGTGTCGCTGGGGAATCCTTCTGCTTGATAATTGAATGTTCCCTCGTATACTGACTCCACGTATACCGCGTTGAAGTAGTCTATAAGCAATTGCTGCTTGGGATCAGCTACTTGGAAGCTCGCTTCTGGTCCTGTTACCTGCATGTCTTCCAGCGATACTTTTGCCGGGGGTGCTTTATCTGTTGCCCAGCATGGAGGAGCGCTCTGTGGATATAGATAGGACCACTTGTTGCTTTGCGTATATTCTTTAAGGCCTGTTTCTCCATAGGCCGCTACAACATAGATTGCTAGTAATAATTGTATTATTAGGAGTGCTACTCCTATCTTGCCGCTCCAGGTTCTAAGTAAAAGCGACCAGTTTGAGAGTTGCTTTTTGCTTGTTTTCTTTTTCCTCTTAAACATCTTGGTCACCTCATTATGCTCTCCTTATTCTTGGATCAAGTATCGTGTAGAGTATGTCTAGAATGAACCTAATGACTAGGTATAATAATGTAGTGATGTATGTTAGCTCTACTATGACTGGTATATCATTTGCAACTATCGCGTCCCAATATAGTCTCCCGAGGCCGAACCAGTTGAATATGAGCTCCGTAATTATAGCACCGCTAAATACGCTGAGAACTATTGAGAAGAGTACTATTGTGACGAGGGGTGGCGCCGCTGCTCTTATCACGTGCTTTCTTAATACCATGGATTCAGGTAATCCCTTTGCCCTAGCTACTGTGACGAAATCCTCGTTGAACACGTCGAGGAGAATGTTCCTTATCCTATATGCGGTATCTCCTATGCTGAGAATAGTGACTGTAAACACTGGAAGCGCCGCCATGCTTAGGATAGACGCTACACTTGTCCAGTCGATTCCTCCAGGTTTATATGGTGATGGGAAGATCTCGTACTTTACGGTGAAAAGGTAAATGAATACCATTGCCAGCCACCACCATGGCATGCTGACGCTGAATACGCTCCACGCAGTTATCGTTGAGTCAACTGTTTTCCCTGGCCTCCGTGCAGCGTATAGTGCTAATGGAAGTGCAAATGCTAGTGTCAGAATGGATGATGTAGTGAATAGTAGAACGGAGTAAGGTACTCTCTCCATGATTATGTGGAGGGCGTTCCTGTCGCCTTGATAAGGCCAATACTGTGTTGTCAGGACAGTAGAGTAGAGTGGCTGGAACGTAATGAGCGTCTTAGTATACCTGACTGCCAATACATACCAGGGCTGGTCTAGTCCCTTCCTAACTATCTGTATGTTTATCTCGTCCTGGACTATTTTCTTCTTACACTCTTCTGAGAGCTTGGATGAGACGTCATCTATGAAGGCTCTGAGCTCTGTCTGTGAAACGTTTATGCCTTGCTCTTGGAGCGCCGCGTATGCCTTAGCAGTTGTATAGTTTAGGAATTCATCGTGTGTGACAATGGTCTTGTTATTGACTGCATCCACTATAACTGTCTGGAGGACTTCTTCGAGGACCGCGACTTGGTCCTGGGAGAGTTGCTGCGGCAACGTCGTGTTGCCGCTTTCTATAACAGTTTGTAGGGAGGTGTTTATCGCATCGATTAATCCCTGTTCTCCTATGTTTGGTCTTAACACACATGACCTCGCTATGGCGACAGGTGGCTGGTTCTGGAATAAGACTCTCGCTTGCTGACGAACTGCTTGTGCTATGTTTTGCCTTTCACGTTCTGCTAATGGGCCCGTAAATATGGCCGCTACGATGAATGTTACAATTATCAGTACTATTATAAGGTTTAATATCTTTATTAGTACCCATTTCAACGCCTACACCTGTCCTATCCATTTAACACGTGAGGTCTACCAACTGTTTAAGAGAATCCTCTTATCCTTAAAAGTATGTAATACGGAACACGTAATACGATAGGTTAAACCTCTGATAATCCTGGAGACACGCTGCTCGAGGTACTGTGAGATGCAGACTGGAGAGAAGATAGTTTCATTACCATATTACCAGTTGAAAATATGGGAGGCCGGGGTCAGCTACAGATATGTGTATGGCGAGGCATATTTTTTCAAGGCAATACCCCAGGTTAAAACCCTCGCGCTCGTATCCCCGAGCGATAGAGGGCTTTATCCTCATCCCTATCCTAACTCGATCAAGCTTAAACCATTCGACAAAGAAGAATATGTTGAAAGATTGAGGCGCTCTATAAAAAGTATCCTCGAGGTAGCCGAGGAGGAGCCTAAGCCTGTCTTCGACGTCGGGGGTTTCAAGGGCTTGATAAAGATGGTTTTCTCCAATCTCTTTGGAGGATCAAAGGCTAGGGCAAAGCCTAGGGCGACACCGTATCTCGAGAGGCGCCTTGCCCTAGGATACCTGGTAGACGTCCTAGAGATTACTGATCCGGGCGTGAGGATAACTGTCGAGAAGACCTATTGGAGACCTCTAAGAATTATATTTAGAGACAGAGAGGGAGAGCAAATCCTGTCATCTGTAGAATACTTGGTAGATAACAGGTGGATCGAAGATAGGCTTATCTATAAGATTCTACGAGATAATAGGGATGCTCTCCACATGTTATTAGAGGACTTAACATTATAGTCTAATCCTACGCTTGAATCCGTGTAATTATAATTATTTAGATACAGTTAGTGGAGGTTCACATTTTAATAGTCTCAGTATACTATCATTAATATAATGGCCCATTTATAACGGGCGGTGAATGCGGAATGGCTCGTGCGATTGTCATGATAAACACGGATGTAGGAAAGGAAAATGAAATCTTTGAGAAAGTCCTCGAGATCCCTGAGGTCAAGGAGGTATACATGGTATATGGTATACACGACCTAATAGTGGTCATCGAGGCAGACACCATGGAGAAGCTACGGAACCTCATAACAGAGAATATCCGCCGTATGGACGGTGTTAAGAGCACGCTGACAAGCATCGTGGTAATGCATAAGACTAAGTAAACTTCCTGACTACTCTTTCCCACTAAATATCCCATATAATCCTCCGAGAAGGGGATCCAAGATACCATACGGGTTCTTTCCCCAAAACAAGCCTCCTGGAGAAGACTGGGTTCCCTTCACACTCGCACTAGACGACATAGATAGTCCTGGAGGCGGATGCACGACTCATCTAACTGGTCTCCTACTCTACGAGCTCCGGGACAAACTACTGCTAGCAGACTATCCCCTCCTAGTAAGACTCGCTCCAGGCGTTCCATGGAAGACACGGGGTAACGCCGCGACAGTCATAAGAGGATGGATTAAGGGATTTAGCTATGAGGAACTCATAGAATTCGTGAGATTACTCACAATAGAGTATAGTAGTGAAAGGATAAATGAGCCAGGGAAGAGTCCTGGAATAGCATTATATAAGGGTACTGCTCCTTGGAGAGACCGTGTCCTTCGTCGACTCTATCTGCGGGGCGTCTCCGAGCTAGTATACGGCGAGTACATAGTTGAAACTGCGATATCTAGAGGAGTCATGCTCTGGGGAGGGCGTGGACGTGTCGGCGCAGTCTTAGCTCTTGCGTCATTATCTCCGGGGGACCCGTATACATTTGAATTGATAGCGTATAGATACCCTGAGAACTGGGGGCGTCCAAGATGCGTTGATCATGATCCCGTAAAAGAGTCCTGTATACCTGCATGTGCCTCCAATAACTATGATCTCTCAACAACTAAACTCGCCGCAGCTCCAAGCGGTCCTGATCCTATACTCGCAGGATTCCGCGGCGTCTGTATAAAAGGCCTTGGATGCTACGCATCTGTTTTGTGCGAGGAGCCTCATTTCTGGGTACTTTATAGGAGTAATCAACACACGGATATCCATTATGATGTGTTAACCGGGGAGTTAACACCCTACAAGAGTATAAGAGTAACCATAACCATCCTAGACAAGGAAAAACTACCAGGATCCCATATACTGCTACAAGGGCTCCACCCAGACATAGGGAAAATCATTGTAGCTGTGTACCGTGAAACGGGGCCTATGAGAAGACTAGCCGAGAACCTTGTAAGAGGAGACGTGGTAGAAGTAATGGGTACTGTGAGGCCTTATCCCGGGCTAGACGAGGGATACACTCTTGCAGCTGAGAAACTTAGAATAATCAGGCTCAATAATGAGATTGTCCGAATTGCACCCAGATGTCCACGATGCGGTAAGCGTATGAAGTCTATGGGTAGAGGGAAAGGATACAGGTGTCCACGATGCGGTTACCGTGATCCCGAGGCACAACCAATATTGATACTTGGTGTCCGGAGAATCGCTCCCTCTGTTATTACTCCTACGCCTAGTAGCCTCAGGCACCTTGTTAAGCCACCATGGCTTGGCTCCGGCCCTGTCACGCCTATCCCTTATAGATTATTGAAGGTTGACGAGGTCTTCTCTATAAGAGTGCCTCCCCCTACTACTCTAGAGCTCTGCAGTGATTGCATGTGATCACTACAATATAGTGTTAACTCCCCGGTTAACAACCCCTCCATTTCCTATGGAGACATATATCAATGACTGGAGCCGGGGACCCCCCTGTTTCCTATGCATTACCTTAAGCTAGAAACTCTAGGATAATATTTCAATTGAGTATGATTGGTTTGCATAATGATTATATCTAAATATTTATAAATAGAATCACATTAAATATAATATAACGTGAGGTCTTCATAAAGATGATCCAACATGCTAGTTCCATAGGAAATAGAGGGGTCTGGGACTTCTTTCATTACCTGTCTTGAGGGTTTATAAAAGACCCCTCAGTTTCCTATGGAACAATGTCCGCTGAAAGACAGAGGGAAACTTCAGATGGAATATTCATAAGCAATCTATTACATGGAACTACTCGGTATCTATTGTGGGAGGTATCATGACGTGTGATCCTAAAGAAGCAGCCGCTAGAGGAGCTCTAAGCATAATCTCAGAGTTGAAGGAGCCTATACGGATCCTGGGAGTTGGCACAGGATCCACAGTTGACAGGTTCATCTCACTACTTGTCAAATCAGAGATACCAAAGGGTATTGAGGGATATGTTCCTACAAGTATCGATACGAGTCTAAAACTCTACAATCGCGGTCTTAGAAGAGTATTGGATAATATTCCGGTATCCGGTAAGATAGACGTCTACGTCGATGGAGCCGACGAGGTGGATCCCTCTGGGAACCTGATAAAGGGCAGGGGCGGGGCACTTCTAGGAGAAAAGATAGTAGCGTACTCGAGCAGGCTCAATATTATAATAGTTGATGAGTCCAAGCTTGTAGAGATGCTTGGAGAAAAGAAACCGGTCCCAGTAGAGGTTGTTCCTAGAGCTATCGGATACGTCTATCGGGTCCTGGAATCGATGGGGTTAAACCCGAGGCATAGATCATGTAATTGTAAGGATGGGCCAGCAGTATCCGATAATGGAGGGATACTCCTCGACCTATATACTGGTCCTATAAAGGATCCAGGACGACTAGACATAGAGCTCCACATGATACCGGGCCTCGTTGAGACCGGCCTGTTTCTAGGGCTAACTGACATAGTCGTTGTTGGGTCTCGGGACTGTTCTTGGAGGATGCTTAGATTTGATAGGGGAAGAAGATGAGAAAATACTAGACCTAGAAGTGGAAGAGGAGCTATCCAAGGGACCTCCTCCAGAGCTAGAGCAGAGAATCCAATATGCTGTTCATAGTGGTAGATTCGTCCTCTTGTGGCGTGATCCACTGATACTCGTATATTTGGGGGAGAACGGGGACTATGTGGTTGTTGACGGGGTTTATTGTAGTTGTGAGGGTTTTGCAAGGAGGGTTACTCGTAGAGGGATCGGGGGGTGTAGCCATGTTTATGCTGCTCGTAGGATTTTCGGCGGGAATTCTAGTGGAAAGTATCGGGTAGTGGATGTGTCTTTGGAGGAGGTTGTTTTGATTGTATGGGAGGTGTTAACCGGGGGGTTAACACACACTCTCCGAAAAATACTGTACCTCCAAGACAAAGCACAAGGTAGAGAATCCTCTAGTGAAGACGAGATAAGCGAGGATAGATAACATAGTCATATACTACTATATCCTAGAAGATGGTAAACAACTGGTTTAACGCCTAGAATATTATGTGTGCTAGGACTACCATGAGAGCGTATAGTCCGGCCAGTAGAATTAGCGTGGTCGGCGAGATCTTTATCTTTCCCTCGTACTCGTCATAGAACGATATTAGTCCTGCAGCAGTCATGGGTCCGCCTTGTTTTCTCCTCTTCTTAGCCAAGGCCCTGTATCCCCCAGGTAATTATTGTCTGGCTTACAGAGTATTTTAAGGTTAAGAGAAGCTCCTCAGTCTATTACCATGGGCGACGAGGATGATCGAGCTTAGATGTCTTCAGGAAGCAATGCGTAAGGCATACTATGAACGTGACCGGGCCAGAGGACTTTATGCAACGTTTACATGGTTTGTTGAGGAGGTGGGTGAGCTAGCTGAGGCTCTCCTCAAGGGCGACCAGAATAGTCTCCGCGAGGAGTTGGCGGATGTATTGGCATGGCTCCTGAGCATTGCTAATTTGCTGGGTATCGATATGGAGGAGGCTGTCCAAGAAAAGTATAGTGGCGACACGGGTAGTTGCAGTGGAAAATAACTTGTACTTTGCGGGTTCTTGCATATTTATACTCTATGCTTTTTTGAATGCTTCGACAATACTGGGTAATAGCATTGGGTTTTCCTCGATAAGGTTTCCTGTAACTAATATGTGGGCACCTGCCCTGGCAAGGCTCTCCGCTGTCTGGGGGCTTCTTACTCCTCCACCTACTATGATCCTAGCGTCTAGCCCGCTCATATCGATGAGTTTCCTGGTCAAGCTCACCATTTCAGGCGGTACTGGTCTTGGAGCTCCACTCCCTGCCTCGAGATAGATTAGTCTAGAGCCCAGCATTGCACCCGCCAATGCGTAGCTAGCCGCTATCTCTGGTTTATCGTAGGGGACGGGCCTTGCTCTACCCACGTATCCTGCGGTGCCCCCGTATCCTACTACTATATACGATGTGGGTATGGGTTCGAGGCCTAGCCTGAGGACTATTGTGCTGGCCTGCATTTGGACGCCGCTGATATAGTATGGGTCCTCGCTGTTCAGCATGGTCATGAATAATACTGCGTCTGCTTCTCCTGTTAGTCCATTGATATTGCTTGGGAACAGGATCACGGGGAGGTCTACATTGTTTTTGATCTCCCGGACTATTTTCCCGAGGTGGGGCTCGAAGACGCCTATTGAGCCTCCGACAAGGATCGCGTCTGTGCCTGCGTCATAGGCTAGCTTGGCGAGTTCTCCTGCCTTAAGCGCGCCAACTTTCTCTGGATCGATAAGTGTGAAGTGAAGTCTCCGCTCCTGGGAGCCGGCTAGTATCTTATCTAGGATCTTGCCCAAGGCTATTCTTCCTCCTCTTCTTCCTCGAAGACGGCTTCTACCTCCTCGTCGGAGACCTCCTTTCTCCTACACTCGTCTAATCTATCCTCGTATGCGAGATCGCTTATCTTATTATAGATGTCTATTCTGTCGAGGGTCTGGGGAACCTCCATTTCACAGTATAATCCACAGCTACCGCATCTGGCAATTGCAAGTCGCATAAGTGGGTTCTTTGCCTTCTTGAAGTCTATTGTAAGCGTCATGTTGCCGCACACGGGGCACTGGAAGTATCGTGAAGGCAGTCTAACCTTCTTCCTAGTAGTCTTTCTTCTTTTCCTCCTTCTACCCAAGTTTCCTTCACCCGTATTCCTGATGGGCGGCGGCCCCTGTGTATGACCTATACCACCATAGGCGTTGAACACTCTATCTCAAATATAAGTGTATAAAGAGTTATTTACGCTATTATCATCGCACCATTGATAGAGGGGTGTAGTATAGATGGCGGATTACAAGGTAAAAGACCTTGGACTAGCCAGCCAAGGCAGGATACAGCTTGAATGGGCAGAGCACAACATGCCTGTAGTCATGAGACTACGTAGAAAATACCTGGAGAAGAAGCCTCTCGAAGGCCTACGAGTCTCACTAGTGCTCCACGTAACCAAGGAGACAGGAGTCCTTGCCAGAACCCTCAAAGCATGGGGCGCAGAAGTATACTTGGCCGCGAGTAACCCGTTATCCACGCAGGATGACGTTGCCGCCGCGTTGGTAGAAGACGGTATACACGTCTACGCGTGGAAAGGTATGAGCACTGAGGAGTATTTCTGGGCGATCTCCGAGGTGGCATCAAAACAGCCAAACCTGGTGGTTGATGACGGAGGCGATCTCCACGCGTATCTTCATGATAAGAGGCCTGATATAGCGGAGAAGATTCTGGGCGGTACAGAGGAGACAACTACAGGTGTAATTAGGCTTAGGGCAATGGAGAAGGAGGGAGTCCTCAAGTATCCCGTCATAGCTGTGAACGATGCATATACGAAGTTCCTCTTCGATAACAGGTATGGTACTGGTCAGAGCACGGTAGACGGTGTCCTCAGAGCTACTAATATTTTGATTGCTGGTAGAAAAGTCGTCGTCGCGGGATACGGTTGGGTGGGTAGAGGAATTGCGATGAGAATGCGGGGCATGGGTGCCCGCGTAATAGTAGTGGAGGCCGACCCTATACGGGCCCTTGAGGCCGTGATGGACGGATTCGATGTAATGGACATGGAGTCAGCCGCAGAGATAGGTGATATATTTATAACAGCCACAGGAAACGCCAAAGTGATAAGGAAAGAACATTTTGAGAAAATGAGAGACGGAGCAATATTAGCAAACTCTGGGCACTTCAACATAGAGATAGATGTACAGGCACTAGAAGAAATGAGTGTCTCTAAGCGGAGAATACGAAAATACATAGAAGAATACAGGCTGTCCAACGGAAAGAAACTATACCTCCTCGCCGAGGGAAGACTAGTAAACCTGGTAGCTGCCGAAGGACATCCAAGCGAAGTAATGGATATGAGCTTCGCAAACCAGGCACAGGCACTGCTATACATATTAGAGAACGAGGATAAGTTGCAGCCGAAAGTATACTTGCTTCCAAGAGAATATGATGAGAACACGGCTCGAATGAAGCTAGAAGCAATGGGCATTAAAATAGAGGAGCTCACCGAGGAACAGAAAAAGTATCTAGAATCATGGAAACTATAATATTCTTCTATTTTTAACTAGTTCGAATATTAGTGTATACTAGATGTGTTTTCACGTGGATAAGATATTTGAGTTAAGGAGCTAGTTGGATGGTGGGCCCGGGGGGATTTGAACCCCCGACCACCCGGTTATGAGCCGGGCGCTCTACCGGGCTGAGCTACGGGCCCGGAGGGCATGTCATGCCTCCAAACCTGGTATTCGTTGGGGAAGGAATTAAATATTTACTCTGGGAGCTTCTATATAAGATAATTTTATATTGGTTAGTTTAATTGTGTTATATTTTAAATAATTAATATAATAATATACAAGATGATTATTTATATTACCTAGAAACCTGCACAGTATATTATTATCATGGTGAAGACTTCTTTGATAAAGAAGATAGGTCTAGGATCTCCTCTCCAGGACCTTATTGATACTTTAGGCGAGGTTTACAAGTATGTGGCCATGGATCTGGTATCTGTAGGAGTTATAAGAGGATGCATTAAACCGCTTCCTTCAAAGAGTTCTTGGTTATCTGGAGACACGATTATCCTTCCACACGATAGAGACGAGTATATTCGTTTAATGAGCTATGTTACAACTGGATTAATTGTATATAATATGTGCATCGGTAAGATTATCGGGCTTAGAGGAGAGATCGGATTCGAGTCCTGTGCAGACTTGGTAATGCTAGTGCATTTAATGTCAGATTGCGAGGTTGGGTCAATACTAGACAATTACAATAAGCTCTTCGATGATTTAGACTATGCAGCGGAGTTAATCAAGATGAATAGAGAATTATTATCTAGAAGAATCCCATGTGCTTTTTATTATAAATTGGCCGAGAACGGATCGCGTTCTGCAGTGGAGATGTTGAAGAGAATGAAGTGTAGTGATGAGGACCTTGATCTTACGATCGAAGGCCTCTAGTCATAAGATCATGCTAGATTGACGTGTTTTCCCATCTGGCTATAGAATACTTTTCGTTGCTCGGAGGAAAGTCGCTCTTCATCCCCTTCTAAGTCAGCGTCGCTCCACCATCCTCATCGCGCGTATAAGATTATCCGAGACAAGTCTAAAAAAACAATAACATAATAAGGATCTGTAGGAGAGAAAGATTATGCTTTGATTTCTTCTTTCTTAGCAGGGGCGACCTCGGGCTTAGCGTGTCTAGCCATCTCTCTTAATATTGAGTTCTTTGACACTATTCCTACTAGTTTTCCTTCTTCGTCGACGACAGGTAGACCGTCTACGTTTTCTTCCTTGAAGGCCTGTATTGCTTCTATTATCGTGTCTTCAGGGGAGAGAGTCTTCTTTACTTGAACCATGGCGTCAGATGCCATTAGGGGCATTACTTTTACGAATCTTGCCATTTTTCTCCCGGCCCTGACGAGTCTTCTAACCCATATGAGTCGTCTGCTCTTTCTTGATAGCAGACTGTCTTCTAAGGCTACGAATGGTAGCCTGTTTGCTGATACTATTCCGTAGACAATGTTTCCTTCTGCTACTACTACTGCGTCGAGTAGTAGTGTCTGCATCTTGTTAATTACATGTGCTAGGCTGTGATGTGGGTGTACTGTGGAGAATCTCCTTGGGACTACTAGGTCTCTGACTCTTATGTCTCCTATGTGGTGTTTGGCGTATGCCTCTATTAGGTCGTCCTTGGTTATGAATCCAACCGTGTTTCCTTCCTCGTCTTCCACTATTGCTACCTCAGCATTATTTGATAGAAGTTTGAACGCTACGTTTTCAAGAGGTTCGTTTGTCTTTACTCGTGGTATGACCTTGTTCATTACATAGTCGATGAAGAACTTGTCGTAGACTCTTCTCCTCCATATTGGTCCCTTTAACGCTATTGCCTTCAGCATATTCCATTTTGTTACGACTCCCACAATCCGCCCCGCTTCATCCAGTACCAGTAGATAGTCTGTCTTCCTCCTCAGCATTTCTTTTCTAGCATGCTCTACGGTATCATTGATTGTTATAGCGGGGAGCTCTTCCCTCATAGCGTCTTTAGCAGTTACTCCTAGGGCTTCGTAGGGTAGCTCCTTGGGCCGTTCTACGACTTCTGTTATAAGCGACTGCTCTGAGTGATAGACTGTCCTCTCCTCTGCTTCGACGATCTTTGGCATTGGCAGTGGTTTTACAGCTATTCTGCCTGGTTTTGCTCCCTTCATGTAGACCTTTACTACATCTAGTTGTGTCAGTATTCCTACTAGTTTTCCTTCTTCGTCGACGACGGGTAGTATAGAGAAGTCGTTCTCAACCATTATTCTAGCAGCCTGCTCTATAGGGGTGTCTGGTGTGGCTACGACTGCTCCCCGTGTCATTATACGTCTTACTTTAGCAGGCGTTGTGATCTTTCCAGCACTTATCTCTCTATGGAATCTCCATCTTCCCTTTCTTATGAGGTCGAATGGGGTTATCACACCTATAGGTACTGGTTCCTCCTTGCTTCTTACAACTACTAGACCTGGCAGTCCTCTGAACACGAACCTGCTCCATACTCTGTTTATTTTCTCGTCTGGTGTTACGATATAATTCTCTAGTTTTCCTGTTGTCATTGCTTCGCCGACAGTTTCTGCGAGTGGTCTCAGGCCCCGATCCATAAATGCCTTGATGATGTCCCTTAGAGATACTACTCCCACGAGTATGTCGTTTTCATCGACGACAGGCGCCGAGTCAGTATTGAATTCTTCTAGTATTTCTACTACCTCGTCGAGGTTCTGATCGAGGCGTAACACTGGATGGCTACGTGCGACATCTATAACTCGTAGATTTGACTTTGTACTTGTAGGTATTATTGCCTCGATACGGGTGAGGAATCCCTCGAGCTTGTTTGTTTTCTCGTCTTTGACTATGGGTAGTATTCTCTCTTCTGTATTTCTGAATAGTGCTCTTGCTGTTGTTAGTGGTGTTCTTGGAAGTAGTTTTGCCTGTGGCTCTCTTAGTACTTCCCAGATCTTCACTCCTCTCCTCACCTTAACCTAATTATAACAATACTGACTAATAACCTCTCTCTAAGAAGAGAGGTTGAAAGGGTATAAAGGGGCGGGCCATAAAATATACATAAGATAGAGGAGCCCCTGGGAGGGCCCGTGTCAGAAACCGTAAGGCGACAAGCATCAATACGATGTATAGTCGAGGAATAGAGTAAGGACAACGCCACTACAGAAACATGGCAACGATATGTGAGGGTGGAGAGAATGGCAAGCAAAATAGTTAAAGGCGTCGATCAAGCGCCAAAATGCCCGATATGTAAGGTTCCAATGATGTATCTAATGGAAAAAGAAAAGAAAAGTAGCGGAGAGATACGGATCACTAGATTCTATAGATGCCCAGTGTGTGGAACTAAGATAATAGATGAGAGACTACTATTAAAGCCAGTTAACGGAAGCATAGTCGTATACTCACTATCCAACGGAGAGAAGCAAATAATCTACTCTAGACCTAGGCCGGTGATTAAGAGAGGTAGGAGATCACCAAGGGCTAGGACAAGGAAATAGAGAACAACACAGTTTTTCCCCTATTTATCGATCCAGACTCATTCTATTCTAATAGTTTATAAGCCTCCATGTAGAAACCCATATTTCAAGACGGTGCTCTGAGCTAGTTGTGGGAGGATGAAGACTTGGGGTTCTTCGAAGACTTCAAGAAAGTCATCAGAATATACCCAGATGTAAAGGGAGTTGCTAGAAGAATGTTTGTAACCAATAGCCTTGACGGGATAGTCGCAGGCATAGGAGTAGATATAGGAGGCTTCTCCCATAATGCTGATCCACTTCTTCTCGCTTCAAGCATTATAGGCGGAACAGTAGCTATGGGAGTCATAAGCGGTATCCTAGGCGTCTATCTATCAGAGAGAGCAGAGAGAATAAAGGAGGTCAAGGATCTAGAAAGAAAGGTTGCTTCATCTCTTAAAGACAGCATATATTGGAAGGCAGTAAAGATTCTACCAATATATGTAGCCCTATGGAGCGGCATAGGAATAGTGCTATTCCCCTTCCTGATCGCGCTTCCCTACCTCTTGTCTGCATGGGGCATCCTACCACTATACACGGCGTATCTTTTATCGATAAGCATAGGCCTAGGACTAATGGGTATCCTAGGATATTACCTCGGACGTATAAGCAAAGAAAACATTGGCATAGCAGTTGCAAGAGTATTGGCTATGGGTATAGCTGCAATAATAATAGTTAAACTATTAAGACTAACCCTTGGAGTTTAGTTTGCTCAGCTCCAAGGGCAACATTCCAAATATTCCTATTAGTTTTTTGAATTCGTCTAGATCTATGTATTCGTCAGGAGCGTGAGCAGTGGTTCCAGTAGGGCCATAGGATAATGCTTTGGATCCCTTCAACGTATAGTAGCGTAAGTCGAGTCCTCCGGGGCATACCTCGGGTTCCTCTATAATAACATCGTTTTTCTTACCAGACTCTTTGAGGGCCACGTAGAGTTCTCCTGGATCATTAATTGCCGGCTCCATAGAGGTCTCATAGCTTACCTCATAGTTTTCTATGCCTAGCTCAACAGAGACCCATCTCAGCAACGCCTCAAGTTCTCCACGAGTACTTTCAACGTCTTCCTCAGGTATTAGTCTTCTATCTATAGTGAATTCAAAGAGCCCCGGTACCTGATTCGTTTTACCATCTACTACTCGGGCTACTCCGCCAATCATTACAGTTGGATACGAGGCTTCAGGAGGCGTTATCTTATACTTGGTTCTTCTCGTGGAGAGTATAGTCGTATATCTTGAATGGAGTTCGAGCGCAAATCTCGAGGCGAGAAGGAACGCGTTTTTACCATGCCAGGGGGTACTGGCATGCGCGTTTTTCCCATGTACTCTTATCTTTGCCCATAGTGCTCCTTTATGCCCGTGCCAGGGAGTCTTCAAGCCGCTAGGCTCCGGTATGATAACGTATTCTGGTGCTTTCTCAAGTATTTTTTCCACTAGGTAACCTGTTCCACATTCTCCGCCTATTTCCTCGTCTGGGACAAAGGCTAGTTGAAGGACTAAATTATCCGGGTAGCCATTGTAGTCTTTTAAGACCTTTAAGCCAGCGAGAACGGCTGCGATTCCTCCTTTCATGTCTATGGCTCCTCTGCCATAGAGCTTGTTATCCTTTACAAGGGGCTTGAAGGGTTCAGTTATTGTCCATCCTATTCCTCCCGGGACTACGTCGTAGTGGCCGTTAAAGTGGAGGGTGGATCCATTGGAGCCGTATGTTGCTAGTACAATATATCTTGGATTACTGCTTGCATGTTTACAGTTCTGCTCTTGATAGTCCTTATCTACTTTTATTATTTGTGTATCGAATCCCAAGCTTTCTGTTACGTGTGCGAGTAGCTCTGTTATTTCTTCGTAGTGGTCTCCTTGAGGCGAGACAGAAGGTATCTTTATTAGTTCTGAGAGTAGGTCGAGTCCCCAGTTATACGCGTTTTCTAGAATATCCTTGTCCAAGCATTATCCCCAACACGTTGAGTGTATCAGAGACCTAATTATTACTTGAGTATAAGAGGTTATAGATCGTGATGTTCGAAGAGGATCATTTAATATTATTCCTATTATTTCTAGTTGATAAAGACAACTATTCTTATAGGGCCCTCGCTAATTGTATCCCCCGGGCAGATGCCCCCCGGGGGCATATCCTATTCCAGACTCCTATCTGCTACTTTTGACTCTATCCTGATAGGCTTCAAATAGTCAACTATTATCTTGAATGTTTTCTCGGGATCTGTATGCGATCCACAGCTATAGACGTCTAGTGTGGCGAAGTCATATTCGGGCCATGTGTGGATCGTTATGTGGCTCTCTAGGATTATTGCGACTAGGCTGAATCCTTCTCCTATTTTCCAGGTCTTTATATCCAGTATTGTCATGTTTCCTTCTTCAGCGGCTTTTCTGACTATGTCTTCTAGCAGTTCTGGGTTACGGAGGGCTTCGTGGTTGCGGCACCCTATAAGGTTTCCATAGACGTGTTTTCCATAGACCTTATAGGATTCCAGGCTCCTCTGTTCTAATCTGAAGCTCATAGTGTTCACCCCCCTTTTATACCCCGCAACTGTAAGTATTGTATTGGATTTAGTTAAAAGTTTGACCCCCCGGGTGCATGGGTTTGGAAACGATAGGTGTTGGCGCAGTTACGGGGCTCTACGGGGTCTCTAAGATAAGTAATGCTATCCTAATAGACTCCGTCGAAGTATTTAATAATATCAAGAGGGGAATCGAGAAGATTATTAGTGAAAGAGAGGGAATTACCGGGTTCAGGGCAATAGCGGGCAGACAGTCAGACGTCGATCTTATCGTCGTACAGATACCTCCATATCCTCAAGCAGTAGCTGAAGCAGTATCCGAACTCTATATGTTTGGCGTAAGGAACGTGATTATGATCAGTAAAGGTTACAGGCTCTCGAAGAAGGTTCCTATATCATCTGTCCTCGTGGCTAACGGGGCGATCGGTCGAGATACGCTGAGCAAGAAGATCTCGGGTGAAGGACTTCCACTGCTCGCTTCTCAGAGAATGGCTTCAGGGTTCAAGAGTCTAGTAGAGATAAGGTTTTCCGATTTCAAATGGATATACGGTTTCACAGTATCAGTTCCAAGTCCTCGAATACGGTGGATAGCGGGCGAGTTAAAGGATCTTCTAGGTAAGCGAGGAGTTTATGCTGTTGACTCGATGACCGCTACATTGTATGCTCTTCAATATGAGTTCCAGAAGCTTGAGGCACTCTCCCTTCTCACATTGTCGAGAGCATATACTCATCCTGTTACAAGTATTATGCCTTCCTTCGACGAACTTGCAAGTCTCAGGGAGAAAGAAGTAAGATTAGAGTCAGTTCTTTATATGGCCGCTGTAGAACTGTTCAAACAGTTAGAGAGGAGGTCGTTATAGGTATGAGTAATGCTACTCTACGCCGTCTGCCTCGAGATATAATCGATGATATAATGGTAGAACTTGACCTACTAGAATCACAACTTGCCTTGGCTAGTAAAGACTTCAAGCATAAAGGCCAAATACTAAATATAGTATTGTACATAGAGAATATCCGTACTTTGCTTATAGAGCTTAAGCAGGTGACAGAGCAGGAATAAAAACCCTCTATATTATAAATTTATATTAGTATAATTATTATTTGAAGTCTATTCTTCTATTTTTTCCACGTAGAGTACTGGACCTTCCTTTCGTAGAACCTTTACTTTACTTCCACGAGGCACGAATTCATTAGAGATAGCTTTCCAGTATTCGCCTTCTACTATTATGAATCCTGGTTTTCCAGGCTCTAAGTCATCGACTGTTTCGCCTATTTTTCCGGTGATGCTCCATACTATTGGTTGTCTCTTTCGTACCTCTAGGACCTTATATACAACATAGACAGTGAATACTCCCATTATAGCTCCTGTAATATAGAGTGATGCGAGGAGCGTGTTAGCATATCCTTGTGGAACCGCGAATCCTGCTCCTGCAGGCAGTAAGGCTATTCCGAGGACGAGCATAACTATTCCAACTCCTCCTAGAACTCCGAAGCCCGGAGTATGCATTTCGATTACGACGAGTAATGCTCCTAGAGCTAGGAGCAGGATTGTTACCATGTTGATGTTATAGCCTGTTCCAGCCATTCCGAGTATAAGGAACAGTGCTCCTATAGTAGCGTATGCGAGATGACCCGATATTATACTGAATAATAGTATGAGCATTCCTAGGCTAAGGAGTATTCCAGACAATATAGGGTCTGATAGTGCATGGATAACTATGACTCTCGGCGGGGGAGGTATTTCTTCTACTGTGATAGCCCCATCTCCGTTAATAAACGCATATGTATAACCTGAAGGTAAGGCGACAACGAGATTATTTAATTTACTAATTAGATCAGTCGTGTCCGAGGCGACAATTTCGATTACTCCCTTGTCAAGAGCCTCGTAAGCCCCGTAGTTATCATTATAGAGGACGAATCGTGCGAGTGCAGTGGAATTGCGTCCTTTCGTGGCCGCGTGTTCACATAGTAGCTTAATTAATGGATTGATTATCTTGGAATCGTTTATAGGCTGATAACTACCTGTTTGTGGATCGTAGGCTATTGGCTGCATTGATCCGATTATCGTTCCTGGCTGCATAGCGGCGATATGCGTGGACATTAGTATTAGGGTTCCGGCGCTTTCTGCCCATTTGTCTACAACGTAGCCTATGACTGGTATCTTCGCGTCGTCGATTATAGTTACGATATTTGTTGCTGGATCCAAGTATCCGCCTGGAGTGTTTAGGAGTATTATTAGGGCGGCGTTGTTTTCTTCTGCGATTTGGATAGCGTACTTGACATATTCTTCCGTTGACGTATCTATGATGCCGGTTATCTCTATATAATAGTATTTTCCAGAGATGACTCTATCATATGTTGTGTTTGACGTTGTGCCTATTATTCCATACATTTTTTCTACTGAACCACAGTATTTTGCGCCTAGAGTATCATATGTTGGGGTAGTGTTTGTCTGTGAATACGAGGTTGTTGAGGAGACAAGGACTATGGATAGTGCTAGAATCATTATAGGTATTATTTTTTTGTGGTTCATTGGTTTTATCCTCATAAATTATGTACCTCTCACTGTATAGTCGATTTGTTGATTATAATGGTTATCCGTTGTTTGGTACTTGTTTGCTAGCGACAGCCTTTGAGAGTGCTACTATGTCGCCGGTACTGGGCGTATAGGCATGTGGGGCTATTACGATGAGATTCTTCTCCTTAGCTATCTCTACGAGTGTTTGAAGCTCTCTTAGTCTCATTGCAGATGGATACTTTTCGTAGAATGATGCTGCTTCAGCCATGATCTTTGCAGCCTGCCGCTCTCCCTCGGCTTCGATTATCCTTGCCCTCCTCCATCTCTCTGCTTCGGCTTGTTTGGCCATGGCTCGTAGCATTGATTCGGGTAGCTTTACTTCCTTGATTGTTACGGCTGTAACTTTTATTCCCCAGGGGTCTGTGAGTGTGTCGAGTATTTCTTGTAAGCGTTTGTTTATCTCTTCTCTGTTAGTAAGTAGGTCGTCTAGTTCTACTTGTCCTATTATGTCTCTGAGGGTGGTTTGGGCGAGCATTATTACTCCATAATGGTAGTTTTCTATCTTTGTCACGGCTTTTTCTGGATCGAATACTTTGTAGTATACTACTGCGTCGACTCCTACTGTGACGTTGTCTTTTGTAATGGTTCTCTGTTCTGGGACATCTGCAGTGACTATTCTTAGGTCTATTCGGACAAAGTTGTCTATAAAGGGGATAATGAAGAAGAGTCCTGGTCCCTTGGCTCCTAGGAGTCTTCCGAGTCGAAATATGACTGCCCTCTCATATTCCTTGACGACCTTTATACTCATTGAGAGAAGGGTGCCAACAATGAATAATGCAATGAGAGCTTCGATAAGTAGAGCGTCTTCCGGCACAACCTACACCTCTGAACCATATTATAATTGTTTATAAAGAGGGATCTTATTAATAGTGGTTTCTCGTAGAGGACTATTTGAAGATCCGGACAGATAAATGATAATACTGGCTAGTGTAGGGCACGAGCGTGTTCTAGAGATGGTTAACAAGAGAAGCGCTACACGGGTAGAGAATGAGTTGGCTAACATGTTGTGGGAGAGGGGTTTCGCCGTTGTACGAGGTCCCTCGAGTGGGTCAGCAACAAAGAAACGTTTTCAGCCTGATCTTCTAGCAGTTAAAGACGGGAGGATACTCGTAATAGAGGTTAAGCAGGGGAGGGAGTCAAGACCCATTTATATTCCTTCGGGCCAAGTAAAGGGCCTCCTCGAGCTGGAGAAGAGGAGTGGTGGTCTCGCCGTTGTGGCAGTAAAGATTTCTTGGATCGGTTGGCGGTTCCATATACTGAAGGATTTACCGGAGACGAAGTCGGGTAGGAGAAAGATTTCTAGGCCGGAGTCTGGAATGAGGCTATATGAGTTGGAGAATCTTCTTTTCTCTAGGGTTAAAGTAATGGACGAGTATTTTGGCTAAGGCGAAGTCTTCGTAGTTGGAGAGTTTATCTATGGGGTACATTTACGGTTCTAGAATGGTATGATTCTTGCTTCGAACCCGTTTTTCTCTGCTATCTTCCTAATACGTTTAAGTCTACGTGCAGTGAGCCGGGGCGTATGTCTTGGAACTCTTACGATTACAATTCCGTCACGTATTTCTACTTGGGCCTCTGGTAGGATCTTTTGTATTAGTCTTGTTACGGCTTCCTGCTTCATTTTGGCTTGTCGGCCCTTTACTGGGACTACCATTGTTTGTTCTCCAAAGGTGTAGATCTCGTATTCTAGTGCTCCTGTTATGAAGTCTCTTACCTCTGCCACTGGTCTGGATAAGTCTGCTTCTTTTAGGCCTGTAGGGAGTTTTACTGTTATTGAGAGATCTAGGACTTTTTCAACTTGTCCCTTATCTATGAATATAACGGTATCTATTATGCTTGGGATCATTCCGAGCTCTACTCTCCGTATAAATCTCTGTATTGCGTCTATGGGTGTTGTAGCATGCACTACTCCAACCATGCCTATACCTGCTAGTCTAAGGTCCACGTATAGCTGGAAGTCCTCGTCGCTTCTCAACTCGTCGTAGAACGTGTAATCAGGTCTGCTAAGGAGGAGTATGTCGTGTAATTCTTCTAGATCGGCATAGTTCTTGGAGTATTGCGTTACTATTGCTGGTAGTTTCATGTCCCTAGGGGACTCGATGGTCTTCACTATCTTGCCCTGAGACGCATAATATTCTGCGAGCGCCTGTGCGAACGTGGTCTTGCCCATACCAGGTGCTCCGGCTATAAGGATGCCTTCTGCTCTTTCTCGTAGTCTCTCAAGTAGTTTATCTGGTAGGTTATAGTCTTCGAGTTTGAGTCTAACTACGGGCTTAACAGCGGTTATTTCCCATGCTTCACTTAAAGGCGGACGAGTAATGACTATTCTATAGTCCTTCAGTTGGACAATTGTTGACCCGAACCTATCGATTTCTACGAATCCATCTTCCATACGAGATGTAGCTTCAAGGATTTCCCTAGCTATGTTCTCGAGATCTCGTCTAGTGAGGGGCTCACTGGATAATGAGACGAACGTCCATCGACCCGGACGACCTACCTTCGCTAGGGGCGGGGCTCCTTCCTTTAGATGGACGCTCATTGTTTTACCGGTGAAGAATTCCTCTATCTTTAGCTTATCCTCTCTACCGGCTCTTGCAGTATAGTATACGGGTACCCCTAGGGCCTGCGCTGCCTTTGCTTGGAGCGGATCGCTTGTTAGGAGAGTTGCACCGGTTTTCCACGCGTATTCGCGTATGGTTTTCTTTACGTCTTCTAGGGAGAGTGTTTTCAACCGTGATGGTTTATCGTCGTCGACAATCGTGATCTCCAGGTCTATTGTACTCATTCCTAGGAGGTTTGAGAGATCCTCTAAACCCGCCATGCCTGCTGTCTTTCCTTTTTTGGCTTCTTCGTATAGGTAGTCGACTATAGCTCTATGTATAAGTAGTCTTCCCGAGAGTCCTCCTTTTCTAATAGCTTCAGCTAGTGTCCCGTCAATTACTGCATCTATATCCGCTACATACACCTGTTGCAATACTCTTCCCCGTTATTGTTTTCCCTGAGACACAGGTGTCTAGGCCGAGTTGATATAATTATTCTTGGAGTCAAAAAGAACTAGATTAAACCCGCTTATTGTACATAGTGTTAAGAGGGGGTGTAATAAGAGATGATAAGCATACTCGTTACAGGCGATATAGTTTACACAGGTAGTGAAGTGCTGAGGAAAGGCTATGTTTATGTGAGGGGAGGACGTGTCATTGATCTTGGTGAGGGTTCTCCACCCGAGGAATATACATATGCAACGCTCGTGTTGGGAGGTTCCGGTAGAATAGTTGTACCAGGTCTAAGAGTTATTGCTGATCCGCTATTATATCCATTTAGGTATACTGAACTCTATGATTCTCCATGTAAACTGTACAGGCAGTTATCTCCTAGCGAAGCATTTAGGCTATCGCTACCCGGTATATATACGTTACATATGTTGGGGGTGTCATCGGTAGCTGTAAGATATGTTTCGGAGGATCTACCATATAGTCTTAAGAGATCACTGGACGCGGATTTCGACTTATACAGAGTCGAATGCGGAGATAGCAGATCCAACGAGTTGGAGAGTGAAGGGGTTATTATTGATCCACTAAATGATTTTCAAGCCATCAAAGACCCATTAGATTATTCGGGAATGGTGTCAAAGCTCCTCGGGAAAGAACCCCCGATGATATCAAAGGATTCAATAGCGAATATAGCAGTGTTCAACGCAAGGTCTCCTCCGCTATTTGCAGTGGTTGAGTATAGTTCTAGGCTGGATCCGGCTAATCTGTATGGAAGAGCTGGCTGGGTTGAGTCACTACTGTATGGAGAGAATATACTGGTAGACTCCGGCGAACATATTTATATAGTTGAGAAGCATTTGAGGGAAGCGTATAATATTGCCACTAATATAGCTTCCAGGTATAGTCGCTGATCGAGGGCTTCCTCATCCCGAAAGGGTCAGACTCGTGAATTCGCTCATCCCTTAAACCTATATTCTTCTGTGATCTTTATAACATCGCCGAGAGAATCTCCTATAGCTCTGTATGCCTTCTCCAGCTCTTCCTTATAGATCTTCGGAGAGGCTCTAGGCACAGGATTTACTCGTATTTTGCAAGGCTCTATCTGTACATTAACATACGAATATAATCCGATTTTGGCTATGAGCTTCATTATTTCTTCCTTGTCGTGTCCAGATACAGGACGTATGACCGGGAGCCTTATACCACCGCCAATTAGTCGTAGGTTCCTTACCGTCTGGCTAGCGACTTGGCCGATGTTGTCACCGGTGGCAAGCGCTTCATATCCTCTGGTTTCTGCGAATTCAGAGGCGTGCTCAAGCATTATTCGCCTAATTATTAGAGTCCTATACTCAGGCCTGATTACTTCAGCGAGCCTCTCAACAACCCGAGTCATATCTGCAATATAGAGTCTGAGATCCCATCCATGGGCCCAGATTTCTGCTAGTTTCTCCGCTATTATAACCGCGTTCTCTTTTGCTTCCTCCACGCCGAGATCATAATATATGAGTCCTGGAGTCGCCCCTCTTCGCATAATATACCATGCTGTTGCAGTGGAATCAAATCCCCCACTGAATAGTACAAGCACCGGCTCCTCGCTACCTACAGGAAGCCCTCCAGGACCAGGAATAACCTTATCATAATAGAAAACAGTATTCCCACGGATCTCTACATACACTGTGTATTCAGGATTCGTAAGATCGACTTTTGTCTCCCCTTCCCTGAATAAAGCTGCACCTAGTGCTCTCTCAACATCCTTGCTGGTAAACTCATGTGTTCCAGTTCTTCTAGCGGTGACCCTGTATGTTTTACCTGCAACCTTGTCGTAAAAGAGGCTTTTCCCGACATTGACGATTTCTTCCAATGAGTATAGCGTGTAGGCTACTGCCGGGCTAGTAGACTTTACCCCGAAAACATAAGAGACTTTTTCCGCAGCCTCGTAGGGATCATGTGGATCCCATAATATGATCCTCCCCGGCGTTTTACTAAGTGTACCCTTTAGCTCGTACTTTTCTATAACTCGGGCTACATGATGTGATAATAAATCCTCCATCCTGCGCCTGGTTAGAGGCCCTTTGACGGCAATCTCCGAGTACCGTATTATGACTGCTGGCCTATTCTTCATAGTGTATAGACCTAGGAGTTATGAGTATGAGTCGGAGATAATTATTCTAACCACAACAGGTATGTTCCTGGTAGAGGGGCATCAAGGAGATGAAGCGAGTAGTATCATTTAGATGGTTTAAGGGGTTCCTAGTGGTATCCATGAGTAGAGATGGCCTCAGTATAATGGGTTCTAACTCTAGGATTGTACTAGGAGATAGACAAATCTCGGTGAGAGGGCTTTACCAGGGTATGAGGGAGTATGATGAGAACCCGAGAGCTCAAGTAAAGACACTCTATATTGATCTAGCGTTTCCTATTAAGGGAGTGGATAAGCCCGGGGGCGAGGTTTATCTTAGAACAGTTGATACATATATTGATAACTATGGTTTATCCTATACTCCTCTCGACGAGCTAGGATATTTTCTTACGATATATCCTCCATCAGGTGCATTATATGAGAACGTAATTATAGGACCAGATATGATTGTTGTCACTATGCTTAGAAGAAGACATATCTACTTGATGGATGAAGGCGAGGAGAAAATTATAATTCTTGTCTAGAGGTGGCATTCATGATTGTAGGAGTAGACTATGCTCAGTGTGAGGAAGTCGGAAAAAATATGAGAAAAATCATTGATAATATATCTATTGATAAATTTGTGGACCAGCGATACTATCCCCCATTGGACGCGTCGAGAGAAGAGGTGACCAGGTATTTTCTGGTTATGGTAGCATTAGATCACAGACTAAGCAGGCCAGGCAAACCATATGAAGGATTCGTCGACGACGAATTCTATCATGGAGCCGACCTCTTATATCGTCTGGGTAGAAAGTACTTCGACGAAAAACCCGAGTTCTTTGATCCAAACTATTTGCAGACCTTAAGAATAGACGAATTTGTGGAAATGTTTACTGTGAAATCAGAAAACGGAAGAACAGCACGTCCCCCAGATCCAGAAATACGTGTAGGCCTATTACGGGACCTAGCAAAAAAACTCGTTAAATTATATGGGGGATCAGCATATTCCCTGATAACTCAGTCTCGTGGATACCTGAGGAGGGGCATAGGAGAAGGTTTCATTGACCGACTAAAGATATTCACCGCATACCAGGATCCCGTCGAGAAAAAACCGTTTCTACTAGCTAAGTTCCTCGAAAGAAGAGGAATACTCCCAGTATACGATCCATACAACAAGGAGGTACCCGTGGATAACCACCTAGTTAGGATCGCCATACGACTAGGCATAATTAAGGTAGACACTATACTCCTAGAGAAGATTGCTGCCGGCATAGAAGTATCTCCCGAAGAAGACATTATTCTAAGATATAATACACGAATAGCATACAAACGCGTCTCCCAACATGGAGGAATAGACCCATTCATAATGGATGACTTCCTTTGGATGTTTGGTAGGAAGTGTTGCACACGTGAGACTCCTGTATGCATGCAGGGATGCAGAAAGTCATGCTCGATGATGAACGGATGTAGCGGCGAAAAATGCGTGTTCCACGAGGTTTGTAGTGCAAGGAGAGATCCACTCCTAATGGTAAACGAGCACAAGTTCCTCAACACATGGTGGTACTAGAATTACAGACCCCTTTATAATAGAAGAAAACCTAGCCTCATAGAACCCAAGATATTTTCTATCAAATACAATATTATGATACCAAGGATCACTGGGGGATAAAAGGAAATGGTTCAAGGAGCATTCGACACTCTATTAGCCGAGTACGGAAAAGGAATACCTGTCATTGGAAGAGCAGTTGGAAGAGAAATTCTAGGAACCTCGCCCGGCGCTAAAACTAAAGCAAGTCTCTGGATAAGCCTACCCCCCGCCTCGGAGACCATAAAGCATGCTCTTGTATCAATAGGGCTAGAAGCACCACAAGATCTGCGACCGCCATTCAAAATAAAAATCGCCTTGGAGAGAACATCAATTACCAGAGAGTTCAGGCCCCAGTTCCATGTAGAGCTGGATGATACCATATACTATAAGGCTGTATACGACGTTAAGCCTCTCCTAGCAGAAAAACTGGCTAAATGGGATCTACATAAATTCGTATTCCTCTACGACAGACTCCACCCATTATTCATAAGAGATATCTCGCTAATAGTGGTCTTCGAACATGAGAAATCAGAATATTATCTCTCGGTTCTCACAGGTGCAAAATCCCTAGAACCCGGCGACACGCTCGTCGAGTATCCAAAATTTAATTGGAGCTTTGGAGGCGAAAGACGATTCTCGTTGGTAATTCACTCACCATATCACAGCTCCCAATACGAAGTAGTAGTCGCAGGCACTGAGCCGGTCTCTATCTCTGGTGCTGGAAGTCATGTAGTCGAGGGCTCATTTTCGTATAAGGGTAGCCTTGTACCTGTATCAGTAAAATATCTGCCGAGTCCCTACAAGTTTTATCCAAGAACAGCAGTACTCACCGATATCATCTTATTAGAAGAAAAGGTTCCAGCTCCCATCCTAGATATAGATGTCGAAGAACTAAATATAGATGAAAACGAGATAAAGGTAAAGATAAATCTATTAAACAAAGGAACTGAACCTCTAAGAAAGATAGTTATTGCAATGATCGCGTTGGGCCTCCAGCTCTCATCTAAAAAGATCAATAAACTAGATCCTAACAGTAGTTTATCCCTCGAATTAAAGGGAAGACTATCACTGTTACCTGCACATCCTTCAAAGATATACATAAATATTGCAGGTATTTCTCTAGGAAGGAGACTGCAAAAGAGCCTAGAATTAGAACTAAAGAAGTAACGAATCCCCATAATACTATGCCTATCTCTTTAGTTTAGCCAATGCAGATCTCCTACGAGAAAATATATAGTTTCTTAAAGGAGTTGAAAGGTTAAAACAGTCCACTCCTTTCTCCAGAATTCCGAGAGATATCAGTTCTTCGATGCGAGACTCTGGATCTTTTACACCAAGCTTTTTGAGGTCAAGTACAGCACGTAGGTCTCCTACAGAGATATGCTTCATAAAGTACTCGGCAACTTTTCGGGAATCGGGAGGCAGCTTCTCTATTTGTTCTAGTATTCTTGCTGCTTTTAACACGGCTTCTTCTGTCATTGTATTAGGCCCCAGACCAAATAGTAGTTAATCGGGGTATAATCTTTGGCGAGAAGAAGGCTAATGAAAAGAATCGCACGCGAGATTGCGGGAGAAGAGTTTGCTAGAAAAGTCTGGAAGCGTATGGAACTCATTGGAGATATAGTATTGATAAAAGCTCCTTATGGAGAAGAAGTAGATTATAAACTATACCAGAGAATCGCGGAGAGAATACTCGAAGAACTACCATATGTAAAAAGCATATGGCTCGCCGCCTCACCTGTAATGGGCGAGTACAGGATAAGGAGAGTTCTAATACATCTCGCAGGCGAGCCTAGAACCGAGACACTGTATAGGGAGCATGGATGTGTTTTCAAAGTAGACATAGCGAAGATATTTATCACGCCAAGACTTAGTTTTGAGCATCTGAGAATTGCTAAGCTAGTAGAGCCAGGAGAAGTAGTTGTCAATATGTTTGCGGGGGTAGGCCTCTTCAGTATAATTATAGCTAAACATGCTCATCCCCGGAAAGTATACAGTATTGATATCAATAGCTATGCGTACAAGTTCATGAAAGAGAACATAAAGATGAACAAAGTTGAAGACATAGTAGTGCCGATGCTAGGAGACGCGGCTGAGATAATAAAGGAGAAGTTAGTTAACATTGCTGACAGAGTTCTAATGCCGTTGCCCGAGCTCGCAATAGAGTATCTTCCATACGCGGTTTTGTCGATCAAGGGGAAGGGACGTATACATGTTTATCTTCATATTAATTGGGTTAAGGGAGAGGATTATCTAGAAAAAGCGGAAGAAGAAGTGTCGGTGGCTCTTTCAAGGATTCCATTGGTTAAGAGCTTTAGAATAATAGGGAGTAGAAGGGTTCGCCCGGTAGGGCCTCGGTATGAACAGGTCGTGGTGGATGTTGAGGTAGAAAGAAATGAATAAAAAGGATAGGAATGGTGAAGGATCCGTTCTAGACGTGTTAGTAGAAGAAAGAGATATAGGGTATCTGGATCCGGGAATCGATAACTTGCTAGTCGAGCTAAACAGTATATCTGGCATAGAGACTACAAGTACATGCACTGGCCGTATAACTCTTGTTGAGGGTAAGAGACCCTGGATTAGGGGTGAAGAGGGCTCCCGTATATTGTATAAGACCCATGACCCGGTGAGATTAGAGAATATTGTAGAAGTACTATCACGAGGCTTCTGCGATGTATGGTTGAAGGTATCAGGACCTATTCTTCATATAAGAGTTGTTTCAGTCGAATGTGCTAAGAGTATTTTACTGATTGGAAGACAGCATGGATTCAAGCATAGTGGAATAATCTCCATGGGAGAAGACGGTATCATAGTAGAGTTGATGAGTAGTGCTCAGTTTACGACACCCATTAGAATTGACTGTATCAATATAGTCAATATTGGTTCAGAGAAAGCACTGAAGCAACTAGTGGAACTAGCCAATATGGTTCTACGAGAGAACAAGGAGAGATTTCATAATTTAGTTAAAGCTATTTCTACTGTCTTTTCCGACGGCGGATGCTCCTGATATTCTTATAATAGGTCTTTAGGATATCTCCACTACATTCTCCGCATATTTTCCTTAGCATGCTCGACCCACATTTATATGGTGTATATCTGGAAGCGATCTCAATAATAGCTCTTGCTATATTAGGTAGAGCTGAGGTGGATGCTAGATTAAGCTCGTTCAGCATGTCTTCAACATATTCTATCGGAGGATCCAGATTCGCTATAAACGTAATCAGCAAGTAGATTTCTTCGTCGTTTAACTCGTCCTTTTTTGCCCGATCCATAATACTACGTATACATTCTGGATATAGATTCTGCCTTATCCCGGGCGAGGATCTTTTGACTAGCTCTCTAGCATATCTCCTACCAAGTTCTTCGAGTCTAGGGGCTTCTAAGTCCTTGTACTCGTCTATTAGTGACTCGAGCTTCCTCCTTATCCCATGTATGATTAAGTGTATTGCTCGATGCCTGTCTAAGTACATCTTCCGTGATTTGACGAACCCGCTTGGTAGTGAAAGGACAGCGTCATTTGATCCTTCGACTGTCTCTAGATACTTGATAAGGTCTATGCGGAATTTGAGTATCTTAGGGATGACTTTTCCTACCGGATCAACTAGCCAGGGTATGCTTAATGACTTATACTCTAGTTCGATTCCGAGATTTTTAGCAGTCTTTATCAGTTCCTCGTCGTTCACCCTAGGGAGAGTAGAGAGCGCATGGTCTACAGATGCATCTATTAGTAGTTTAATTAGTCTATACGCTCTGCTCTTAGCAGATGCGACAAGGGCACCATAATAGGAGATAACCGCCTCGTACTCATTAGACGGTAATTCTAATTGTCTATTCTCGACTAGAGAAGACAAAAGTCTTTCTACTAAGGTTAGCGAGTCATCTTCTTCTAAAACTATATGTAGTGGTACTTTCACTCCGAGTCTGCGTTCAATAAACAGTTCTGGATTAACTATATAGGGGTACATCATTATTCCGAATCCTCCGATACATGTAATCCTAGTTCTTTCTTCAGCTTTCTTTTCTGCACGTACCTAGGCTATCTATTCACTTTATCATGCGCATTTCCCGTGTCATCAATAATTGTCTTCATTTTACAGATCTTTTAAATGGACAAAGGCTTCTTATTCTCTTGAGAGATTCTAGGTGAGAGGATAGTGAAGACAATCGCGAGAAAAATGGCCGAATGGGTATACTCCCTAGAATACGAGAAGATACCTGCAGAAGTTATAGAGGAAGTAAAGAAGAGATTCATAGATACTCTGGGCGTTGCTATCGGAGCATTCTACGAAGAACCCGTAAAAATAGCTCGTTGGCTAGCAGAAAGCAGTTCAGCAACTAGAATACCATCAACAATCTGGGGTACGCGAAAGCGGGGTTCAGCAGACCTCGTAGACTTCTATAACGGATGCGCCGCACGATACTTCGATTTTAACGACACATATCTATCAAAAGAAGCTCTTCATCCAAGCGACAGTATTCCAGCAATTGTAGCGGCTGCGGAAATAGTCGATGCTCCCGCACACAGAATCATAGAAGGTATTGTGGCGGCATATGAAATTATAGGAGCACTTGCAGACGCCTATAGCGTCCGTGGCCGAGGATGGGACCACACAGTCTACATAAATATAGGATCAGCCGCTGGAGCAGCTAAGGTACTTGGCCTCGACGTAGACAAGATAGAAGAAGCAATAAATATTGCGACAAACACTTCCCTAGCTCTACGACAAACAAGAGCCGGAGAATTAAGCATGTGGAAAGGATGCGCCGCGGCCCATGCCTCGAGAAATGGATTATTTGCAGCCCTCCTAGCATGGCAGGGAATGACAGGTCCTAAGCCCGTGTTCGAAGGCGAATTCGGATTCTTCAACGTTGCACTCTGCGGTGAAAAATTTGAACTACCAGAGCTGGCACCCAACGAGAAGTATAGGCTTATGAAAACAAGCATCAAGTACTGGCCCGTAGAATATCATTCAATGTCTGCTGTAGAGGCAGCTCTACGCATCGTCGAAAAAGAAGGAAAGATTAATCCAGAAGACGTAGAGGAGATAACAATAGAGACGTTTACAGTCAGTTATAAGATAATTGTTAAGGATCCAGAGAAATGGGATCCAAAGACCAGAGAGACAGCCGACCACAGCCTACCATATATTACAGCCGCGGCCCTGATAGACGGTAAGGTATGGATAGAAACCTTCAAGCCCGAGCGATATCTTGCTGAGGACGTACGAAAGTTAATGAGAAAGATGGAGGTCAAGGTATCTGAGAAGTACGATGAAATCTATCCAGACGGGATAGGAAACAAGATAATTATACGCTTTAAAGACGGAAGAGTCGTAGAGGAAGAATCAGTATATCCTCCTGGACACTTCAAGAACCCGCTAGATAGAAAAGGAGTCGAGGAGAAATTCCTACGCATAACTAAGGGCCTAGTGTCAGAAAATGCTGCAAAGGAGTTCTTGGTGAAGTCATGGTCTCTTGAAAATATAGAAGATGTAGGTAGGCTCATCCGTCTTCTAGTAGTAGAACCCTAAAAACAAGTAATAATAAATAGAATAATTGTTTTTATTATTTTCTTATCCTAACGACGAACAATCCGCCCACGACTCCTAGGACAAGTCCTACTATTAGGGCAGCAACAGTTAAGCGAGCATTGTTAGAGAGTCTCTCCTTTAGTATTTCATAGTCGGTTTTCGCCTTCTCTAATTCCTGTTTATAGACGTCGACTTCTCCTTTATAGTAATCTAGCTGTTTTGTGAGATTAGTGTTCTCTTGTCTCAGGTTATCGATTACCTGGTTTAGATTCTGGATAGTATCGTTTAGTTGTCTAAGATAACTCTTCAGTTGTGAGAATATTTTGAATTCTACATCGCTTGTGCCAGTGTTCTTCAATATGATTGCAAGAGGCGTTGAGCCGAGTACCGCTGGCAGATAGTTGGTTAGGAACACGCTTGATTTAATAGTGGTCGTGTTGTTTACATTGTATTCTACGAGTATTGTCCTTATGCTTGAATTGTCTATTAGTTCTAGGTTATATGTTAGATTTGCGGGTTGAGGCTCTACTGGTATTATTCCCTGGAAGAATGCTAGTTTAGTAGTGTTAGTTGATATTGAGAGTGCTTGCATCCCTATTGCGACGAGGTTTTCGGCTTTTACTGTTGTGTTTAGTGTCATAGGGGATACGGTTAGGTTGGGATAGGTGTATTCTAATAGGTTGACTTGTATTAATGATTGGTTTAAGGTGGTTGTTTCTACTGGATAGGATACGATCAATTTGTTCTGTGGTCCATTGTAGGTTATCATGTAGTCTATTTCAGGTGTCCAGCTATAGAAGAAGAAGACTATCTCTAAGCTAGCATTATTCTCAAGTGTTTTACTTAGCTTTGCTACAACTATATCGGAAGATATTTTGTTTACCTCTAGAGAGTAGTTGGTTACTTTTCCAACGGTATTATTCTCTGCCTGATATATGCCTATATACGGGTTTGTTGTCGAGTTTAATGCCGTGAAGGTTTCGCCAACATCATTTTTTATCTCTATCCAGGTAATTCCTCCGTTGTCAGCATCTAGCTTAAGATTATAGAACATGGTGTTAACAGTAAGTGTATTGTTTGACATGGAATAATTAATGTATAAGTCTTGTAAGGAAACCGCACCAGCAGTATAAGATAAGGAGAGTATTGGTGCAAGAATAAGTAGCATTGTTAACAGTATTCCCCAGGGATTCTTAGCTTCGGAAGCATGTCGTGTCATCGGGATAACACCAGGAGTGGGAGTAGATTCATTGACTTTAAAACAATATTGTCGCGATACTTTATTAATAATATTTCCGATGAAGTAAAGGTAATGTTTCATATTCTTTAATATGGTATTTCATAGCGGGATATATGGTAAGAGTTCGGTGAAAATGGCGGTGGTCGACGACAACTGCAGAGGGATATTCAAGGGAGTAGTATTTAGTGGAAAAGGAGAAGGAGCATTCTACGTAAGCATCTATGCTAAACAATTCCGCAGTGCCTTGGGATTCACTCCATATCCAGGAACAATGAATGTAAAGCTTCTGGAAAATGTAGATTTATTTAATTCATGTCTAGAATATACTCCAAAGAAAATTATAGAACCTCCAAACATAGAAGGTACAAAGCTTGCTAGGGTAATAGCGTATCCTCTACGAGTCAATGGATATAATGTATGGGCTGTAAGGCCTGAGATAACAATCTATAAGAATGACGTCGTCGAACTCGTCTCCGATAAGTATCTTAGAGCATTGCTTAATGTCAAAGACGGAGACATAGTCTATGTCTCCTTATCATACAAGCAGGAAGGATAGGGCAAGAGTTATGTAGGGCCGCGTGGAAGCCGTCCCCGACTCATCGCTCGGAGTATTCCGGCCTCGTCGCGGGGCGGGGGGACGCGGCCCCCGTTTTGTAATCTTATAGCTCAAAGTTATAGAGAGTACGGGAAACAAAATATTATTCTATGCTCTGCGTGGTTTTTCTCCTAGTTTTCTCATAAGTAGTCTGGCGGCTACTATTAGGGGATCCCATACGGGTGCTAGTGGTGGTGCGTATCCGATGTCGCTGAAGAATAGATCCCATACAGTTGCTCTTGTTGTGAGTAGTGAGGCGATAACGTTTATTCTCCATAGAACAGTTTCCGTTGCACCTATGCTTTGTGCACCTAGTAGTTTTCCTGTATCGGCGTCGGCGACTACTTTGAGGTGTAGTTTTGCTCGTCCTGGAATATAGTGGGCTTTCGTGTATCCGGAGAGGTCTGCTTCTATAACGTTGTATCCGTGTTTCTCTGCTTCAGTCTTTGAGAGACCCGTTCTTGCGACGATAAGGTCGAATGACTTGAAGGTGGAGGTTCCCACGCTTCCTGGGAATACCGCGTCTCTTCCACCGAGTATAGAGCCGACGACGTATCCCATTTTGTTGGCTATGGGTGCGAATGGTCTCCATACGGGTTTTCCTGTTACTATGTCTTTGTGTTCGGCGACGTCTCCTATAGCATAGACTCCTGGTATAGATGTTTGTAGTTTTTCATCGGTCCAGATAGCTCCTGTTTCGCCTATTTTTACTCCGATTTTCTCGGCTAGTTCGGTATTTGGTTTAATCCCCACGCCTACGATGAATAAGTCTCCTTGTATCTCGCCTTTCTCAGTGATTATTGATACGGCTTTTCCATTGCTGGTTTTGAATTCTTTTACTGGAGCTCCCTTGATTACTTCGACGCCTTTCTCTTTTAGGTGGTTTTCTAGGATCTCGGCATAGTCTGGATCTAGTGCTTTTGGCGCGACTTGGTCTAGTGCTTCGACGATTGTTACTTTCATTCCGAGATTACTGAGGTTCTCGGCTAGCTCTAGGCCAACGTAGCCTGCACCTATAATTACGGCTTTGCTACCATGAGGTAGTTTTAGTGCATAGCTCCTGATTTGTTCTCCGCTATCCAGGTGCTTGATATAGAATACGTTCTCGAGCTCCCTGATCTCAGGCCATATCTCTGGAGCCCTGCTCCGTGCACCGGTAGCAATTACTAGGTAGTCCCATTCTAACTCGTTTTCTTCTCCCGTTATGAGGCTGCGGTAAACGAGTTTCTTGGCAGACACGTCTACAGATAATACTTCTGTCTGTAGTCTTAGATCAATACCTCTTTTCTTTATGAATACTTCTGGTTTATAGTAGAGTAGTTCATCAAGGGTTTTCACAACGCATCCTGCGAGATAGGGGATACCGCATAGAGCGAAGCTTACATAGGGTGTTCTCTCGAACACTGTAACCTCATATTCGGGCTTCAGTCTTTTTACACGGGATGCAGTAGCCATTCCTGCGGCTCCGCCACCAATTATTACTACACGGGTCATAATCGTGCACCATGGATTCTGGTTGGCTTAGAACTAGCTTATAGGTTTTCGCAAATATTGTGCAGGAATATAGTTGTTTTGTCCATGAGCCGATGATACAGGAATTTTATCCTGGCATAACAATGAGTGATCATGGAAGAGAATGAAACGGTGTCACCGATAAATGGGAGGATCTGGGAATATTGGCTCGGCTCGAGGCTGATATTGCAGTTATAAATGGGAAGGTTATTGAGAACTTCTCGATGCCTTTCCATAGGGATGTATTCTTTGAGACAGTTATAATACCTGGGTTTAGTGATGCTCATGCACATCCTCAAGTGATAGATGCTGGGCTAATTCCTGGCCAAGTGTGGAGTAATAGTTATGAGTGGTTAATGAGTAGGAGACTGCATGTTGATGAAGCATTAATAAGAAATGATATTGGACTAGCATCTACATTGACGGAACTCGTGCTTAAGCGTGTACTCTTAGAAGGAGTAACATTAATAGCATTAACCGGTAGGCTTGAGGCGAACATTAAGGCTGTTGTAAAGGGTAGTGCCGCTCCACGCGTTGTATTGTTACCGACTGTTATGAGTAAAAGAGGATGGAGCAGGCCTGAGGAAATCGATAAGCTATTCTATAAGTATAGGATGTATGTAAACGATGCATTGTTGAGGCCCGGCGTATTTGTTCATAGTATATCCTATGCAAGCCCCCAGATGATCTATAGCTCGCTTGATATTGCGCGGAAGATGAGGGCACCGCTTGGAATGCATCTAAGCGAAGGCATCAGTGAGAAAAAGGATTTTTTAGAACTCCTTGGAGACAAGGTATCGAACCAAAGAGTAGTAGCGGTCCATTGTATTAATGACGATTATTTTGATCTAGGAGTTAGATGTGTTTCATGCCCGGTTTCTAATATGATACTCTATAAAAGGACGAGGGATTCTCTGTTTGGAGTTACTAGTTTTGGAAGCGACTGGCCTCATTTAGTGGGCTCGATACCTATTCATATCCCCTTGTTTCTAAAGGTATTCAATAATGATTTCAGCGGTATTCTCTATAGGGCGACTACGGGAGGCTATAATGATTATGGTGTTCCTATGCAGGGTGATTTCGTAGCGTACGATGTTCCTCTCAGAAAGGTTCTTCTCGAGGAGGCTTTTCCTAAGGCTGTTAGCGTTGCATCGAGGCTTATGGTGTGGGAAGGTGTTCTAACTAGTACTGGGGAACGTTACGGGGATATTATTAGAGATTCCTACGAGGTCATAAAGTATGCTGTTGAAGTATATGGAGATGGGGTAATGCCGCATTTTCCGTCTCTTACAGAGGTATTTAGGATGGTTGAGAATACGTCTTCCTCATAGCAAAGAGTATACCATACTATCTTGTAGAGAAGATAAATGTGTTGGGAAGAGTTACTTATAGGGTATTCTTAGAGGCGTATCGATGTTAGCGGTTGCAACCGCTATGAAGGTTCCTCCGAGTAATCTGTTAAATCGTTGTCTATCTACGAGTTTTGCGTCTAGTTTTGCTAGTTCTCCTAGGGGGTTCTTGGCTTCTAGTATATTCGAGAGGTCTAGGTAGCCGGTCATATCGGCTAGTTTTATATAGACTTCTACTACTGCTCCGATAAATGTAGGGGATTTCCTTGCAGATCCTATTAATGTGGTTAGTCTATTTAGGTTCCTTACATTCAGCATGAATCCTGTGTCTATGTCAGATAGTGTTTCGAACAAGTCGCCTATGGTTATTGCATTAAGGGATATGCTTCTCTTCGTTACACCTTTTCTATCAAGATGAAGTAGAAGGTCTGAGTCGCTTACTGCTTCGAGTCCTTCCACTATATTTATAGTGTCTTCAGGACTTGATGAGTAAAGTAGTGTTGTAACTGTTTTTCTCAATGTCTCTTCAAAGGATTTCTTCTGTGAGGACGAAGTATAGTAGCCCAGTATTGATGCTAATGTAATGGATGCAGAGATAAGTCCCGTGAGAGGCCTCATACCGGTTCTTTCAAATGCCTTCTTTAATGCATCGGCGATGTATCTGCCGAGGCCTAGGTGCTTCGAGTCTAGGTCTCCTCGGCCGAGCATATAGCCTCTCTTAAAGGATTCCTCTATGAATTCCTGTACGGAGATGAATTCTAAGAGTCTGATCTCATACTCGGGATCCTTTGCTAGCCTATGTAGGGCTCCTGGTTTAATTGGCGATGAGAGTGTTATTAGATATGCTTCATATAGAGCGTTTAGCAACTATGGGATCACCTATTTGTAGATATAGTATTCTTAAGCCTATATAGCGTGCTAGTCTGTAAATCAAGCAGCTTGCAGTGAGATGATCTATGGGTGTTGAGATATTTAGTATAGATTAAATAGTGGGGTCATTTCGTTTTAACGAATCACGGGAAGAGCGTAGATGTCTAAAAAAATACTGTACTTGCTGCAGATGACCAAGCCTACACAGTTAATATTGCTATCTATCACCATGTTCGGCGCATATTTTATAGCTGGGGGAGATGCTGATCCTACGATACTTCTACTGCTTGCTCTAACTGCTCTGGGTTCAGCGGGAGGTGTGACGGCTCTTAACATGTATTTGGAGCACGATATTGATTTCAGAATGCCTAGGACAAGGGATCGTCCTCTGCCTAGCGGAAAGCTTTCACGAGCAGAGGCATTAGTTGGCGTAAGCATGCTTATAATCTTAGGCACTCTGGCATCGTCATTTATTAATAAATGGGTTCTGCTAACGACGCTAGTAGGCCTCTACTTCGACATAATAGCATATACAGAGTTAGCTAAGAGAAGAACCGAGTGGAGTCTTCTATTCGGAAGTATAGCAGGGAGTATGCCTGCTCTCGGAGGTTGGGCGGCAGGAGCTGGTTCGGTTGGGATAAACGGGATTCTGCTAGCGGCAATGGTTTATGCCTGGCAACCTCTCCATGTAGCATTCATACACTATTATTATGGCGAGGACTATGAAGCGGCTAAAATCCCAACTATCCCGGGAAGATTAGGCCATAGGAAGTTTGCTTCGCTAGTGAAACTATCGGTTTTTAGCCTTATAATGTTGGTTTGGATCTTCCTATTACTCAACGGGTACGGTCTTATCTCGGCCTTGTTGGTCTCCTTCCTTGGTGTAAAGGCGTTAAAAGCTGTAAAGGTGTTTGTCAATAATCCCGAGAAATCTTATGCTAGAGCTATGATAAAGTATGCTAGTCCGATGATAGCAGTGGCTTTTGTAATGATACCACTTGAGAAGATGCTGGGATTCGTAGTTCTAGACAAGGGAATGGTACTCGTTCATTCTGTCAACGTCCTTAAGGTGTTTCTAGGGTGAGGTCTATGAGCAATCTTAGTGGTGGGTGCAGCAAGCTAGACCCGACTTGTGTACTTCTAGCAGGGTCAGGAATAGTTGTGTTAATGGCTATTATCTATGACGCCTTGATTCCATTCGCGCCGGCGGCGACTTCTATAGTTGCATTATCTATAGGGCTAGCATTGGTGCGTGGCATATATGAGAGGATAATCATAACACTCCTAGTAGCTCTTTCATGGACGGCTTCCATACTTCTGCCTGATTACGCTGTTTATGGCGTATCAATCGTATATTTAGCAACGATATACTCGTTAATTGTATCGGGCTCGGCGGCCGCGATTAGTGTTTTTGGAGCATCCATGGTCCCACTACTCGTTGGTCTTGGATGGAACAGTGAAGCGATTCTTGTTTCTTCAACGCTCTATATAGTGTTAGCTGGCTTGATAGCATCATTGATAACAAATAACCTCCATCCGTTAGTTATAGTGGTGGCATCTCCACTTGTATTATTACTGGGGGATAACGCTGGCCTTGCTGCATCTACTATAGCGTTTATGACTGTTATCTCTGTAAGTGGAACTACAAGGAAAGTGGGATGTCCCTTTAGGATAGATTCAGGACTTGTATTCATAGGATCCGTGATAGGCATATTTGCGGTTATCTCTCTTGTATTTCGAGAAGCAATGGGAGATCTACTGCCTTCTATTGGGCTCTGGGCTCTAAGCTATCTCTTTCTTCTAGCAGGAGTCTTAGTACCCTCTTGGCCTCCTCAAACTTCTTCTTCTTTGGATGAGAGATCCTAAGACTCTTGTGGTTTGATTTTGTTGGTATCATATAGTTGGGTGGGCTAGTCCTCGAACACATAAAATATGGTTTTCTCATTGCGACAAGGTCTATTATTTCCGATGCTACTTTAAGGATTTTTTCTTGTCTAGAATAATGTGGATTCTTCAAGGTTTCCGATATTGAGGGCCTCGGTCCTTTATAATTTAGGCATGGTGAAAGATCTCCAAATGGGCCAATTCTAATCCTTGTACATCCGGCGCAAAATATTGGATTTCCGTATGGACGGACGATTTCTATTTTTTGTCCATTGGGCAGAACGTATAAAGGCCTATTATGTAGATCTCGTATAGTCTTTTTCGCTCCTATTTTAAGTAGCTCTTTTTCTATCTTTAATAGTGGATAGTAATATTTGTTGAAGAATCTGGCGCCAAGACCCACTGGGTGTAGCTCGATCAGTTGTAGAATGGCATTATATTTTGATGCGAGTCTGGCGAGGTCAAAGACCTCATCGCTGTTTACACTGTTTAGAATCACGCTGTTTATCTTTATACCGAATCCTGCATCGTACGCGGTTTGTAGTCCCTTTAGGGCCTGGTCTAGGCCTGGAACTCCAGTGATGAATCTATATCTCTCCGGTTTGAGACTATGTATAGAAATATTGACTCTTTCAAGACCAGCCTCTCTGAGCTTTTCTGCATATTTTGATAGAAAGTAGCCGTTAGTGGTCATACTTATTTCTGCATTAGAGTATGCGGCTAGTGAGTATACGATTTCGACAATATCTGCTCTAAGTAGGGGTTCACCGCCTGTTAGCTTAATTTTTTTAATGCCTAAGAGCCTTGATGCCTCTGCAATTATCTCATAATGTTCAGGCCTTAACAACGGGCTCAGCGTGCCGGGCTTTGCTGGACCATTTAGGGGCTCTCCTTCTATATGGCAGAAAATGCATCTATAGTTGCATTCAGCTGTTACAGCTATTCTAATATTATCTAGTTGTCTCCCGTATGCGTCGGCTATTAGTAGTTCTTTCATTTCTATAGTGTCCCCCGGAGACGATACTGTGTTACCACGTATTCGAGGGCTCCGAATCGTTATATCTGATCATATGTAAATAATAGGGAGAGCCGCGGCTATAACCCGCCTTCTGTACTACGGCGGCATCCGACTCAGCGGACACTATCCCGGGGCGTCGCACGGGGACTCATCGCCCCAGGATCCTTGCTCCTCCGGGGTCGGCCGTTTCAACGCATCTCCACGAATCCTCCGCTGGTTATCTGCCCTCCTGTTGCCAGGAGAGCCTCGCAGCATCATAGTCATCTTCGTGGAGCCGTGTCGTTTCTGTGCCGTTGCCACAGGTTTCACCTGTGCCCCTTGCGGGGCCCGGATCCCGTGGGGAGGGCGGAGTTTCCTCGGCCTTGGGTGGCCGTAGCCGCCAGCCGCGGCTCTCCATTTCACTTACTCTTAAATTCGGCGTTATTTTACTATTCTAAACCCTATTATGAGAGAGGAGACGAATAATACGTAGGATCCTATCCCTAGGCCTGGCCATAATAATAGTGAGAGCACTATGAGTAGGTACGGTATTTGTGTAAATTTCTTCCTATGCTTTACCCTCAGGATAACCGGTAGCATCATTGGCCCGTGTATCATGAAGTGGAGTGCAATAAAGCCCATAGAATAAGCATGTACTAGGCAGAGAAGCGTACATCCACTATCCTTAAAGTATAGTATAGTATATGCAACTATAATTGCTATCACGAGTACCACGTAGTAGTGTCCTGATATGAAGTACTTGGCTCCTTGGTAAGCCGGGTGATCTTTGTCTTTTATCGGAATACGATGGGAGTATGAGGGGAGCCTGTAGAATCTGGCTGCTAGAGGATATATTAATAATGAAACGAGCGCTAGCGATAATCCAATCAAGTATTCTTGACCTAGTACTAGTAACGACGATGCCTCGCTAAATACTAGGGCGAGTATTGAAGCGGGAATAATAGGCTCGTCTTTAAACGTGGAAGGAAGCGCGTGAACGGTGACGCTGAAAATTAATGGAACGGGATATGCTAGAATCAATCCCAATATGAGCTCGGAGAATTTTGGAGGAAATCCTTCAAGGAACCCGTAGAGTATCGCGAAGAACGTAGCAATGTATGTAAACGCTACCATGACTAAGCTTAGCTTCAGGCTGGACTTCCTCCTAGAAGCTATTCTAATAGATGAAAATGATGATAACAGGGATACGGCTCCAAACCAAGCCAAGAAGATCTTGTATTCTAGCACTATACCGAGCACGGGCAGTACAACGAGGGGAACAGATGCGAGTAAGGTTACCGAAAGCAAGGAATCCCGCTTGTTATGAACAGCAGAGCCAATATATGCCAAGGCAACGCTATGAGGCAAAAGTAGTAGGGTGCCTAAACCAAGTACATACGCATGCCTATGGGGGTAGCCAGCAGCTAGCAATATCAGTCCTAGGACTAGATATACAAACCCGGAAGCCACTCCAATCCTTGAAACAATCTTCACTATTTTTCTAACGTCGTCTAACACTGCTCCATCAGCCAGAACAGACTTTAACTAGCTACAATTATTAAAACCCAAGACATATACAACCGAGAAATAAATTAATTCATAAACTACTGAAACTATAGAAAAGGGGAAGAAAGCGGCCGTCGTCTAGCCTGGACTAGGACGCCGGCCTCCCAAGCCGGCGATCCCG
>CAYROE010000005.1:0-44261 GCA_964425855.1 uncultured Desulfurococcales archaeon
AAACTTTGTAGACGCGGAAGAACTAGCCTCAGATAAAGAATACTGGTCACTGGTCATCCGAGTCGCCAAGAAAAACAGTCTAGCAAGAATAAAAAGAGCCCTCACAATAATGGGAAGAAAGTCCAGTGAAGCCGAAATCGACGCAAGTAAGCTTATCTACCCCGCGATGCAAGTCGCAGACATATTCTATATGGACCTAGATATTGCACTGGGAGGAATGGATCAACGAAAAGCCCACATGCTTGCAAGAGACACAGCTGAAAAACTTGGCGTAAAGAAACCGGTCGCTTTACATACCCCTATCATAAGCAGTCTAAAGGGAACCGGTAGAATGGACTCCTCTAAAGAAATCGATGACATTCTTGCCGATGTGAAAATGAGCAAGAGTAAGCCGGACAGCACTATATTCCTCCACGACACACCAGAAGAAATACGGAGGAAAATAAAGAAAGCCTATTGTCCTGCTAGACAAGTCAATCTCAACCCAATAATAGAGGTAAATAAGTATATCCTATTTGCACGGGACGGATTTGAGCTTGTGGTTGAGCGACCCGAAAAATACGGTGGTACAATAGTATATAGCTCAATAGAAAACCTTATTAAGGACTTCCAGGAAGGCAAACTACACCCTGCAGATCTCAAGAAGGCAACAGCTGAGGCACTTATAGAATTACTCGAACCCGTTAGACGCAGACTACTAGGAGATCCCGAAACGAGAACTCTTATCGAGAGAATAATGTCCAATATCTCCAGATAACAACGCCATCTATTCTCCCTACGAGCATCGCTCTAGTCGTCTTCTATTTTGCTCACAAAATGATACTATTATTATAATACTCTCCTGTATATTCTAATTCATGTTGGACAATGACCGCAGCGCGACAGTAACAACGTTAGATGCGGAGGTGCAACATGCCATGAAATATCTAATAAGAGCCAAACTAGAGGTCAACGGAAGAGTAGACAAACACGACGTCATAGGAGCTATATTCGGCCAGACAGAAGGCCTCCTAGGATCGGATTTCAACTTAGAAGAGCTCCAGAACAAGGACAAAATCGGCAGAGTTCATGTAGACATCAAGTACCAAGGTACAAAAACAATAGGAACCATACAGATACCAAGTAATCTTGACCGAGTAGAAACAGCAATACTAGCCGCAATGATAGAGACCGTTGATAGGATAGGGCCCTATACAGCTACAATAAAGGTCGAAGAAATCAAAGATCTTAGACAAGAAAAAATAAAGAAAATAATCGAAAGGAGCAAGGAACTTATCAAACTAATGAAGGAACAGGAGCCCGATGTAAAAGATTTAATACGAAAAATAACTGAGGCAGAAGCTAAACCCAAGCCAACCAAAATCAAAGTAATCGAATACGGACCAGATAAACTACCAGCATCTCCAGGAGTTGAAAAAGCAGACACAGTTATAGTTGTGGAGGGCAGGGCTGACGTAATCAACCTAATGAAATACGGATACGACAACGTGATAGCCCTGGGCGGAGCCCGTGAAGAAATACCACAGACAATAAAAGAACTCGCCAAAAAGAAGAAAGTTATAGCATTCGTAGACGGTGACCGCGGAGGCGACCTAATCCTCAAGAACCTACTATTACAAGTAGACGTCGACTATGTCGCCAGAGCACCGAAAGGAATGGAAGTAGAACAGCTAACAGGAAAAGAAATAGCATCGTCCTTTAACCAAATGGTTCCAGCACACGCCGTCCGAAAGCAACTAGGATTAGAGGAACCATCAGAGGAAAAACAAGTTAAAGAAAAACCAAAGGAAGAGGAGATAGAAAAGAAGCCCGAAGCTAAACCAGAGAAAGAAAAAGCCGTGGCAAAACCTAGAGTTGAAGTACCCAAGGAGATAACAGCCATACCAAAGACAATTATTGATACGATAAACGAGCTTAAAGGCACGTTAGAAGCCATATTCTACGACGATAAATGGAACGAGATAAAACGCGTAAAGGTCAGGGACCTCTTTAACGAGATAAAATCCCTTGAAGAAGGATCCGCACATGCAATAGTCTTCGACGGAATAATAACACAACGTATAATGCAGGCAGCAGAAGAGAAGGGAGTCAAGATACTTATCGGTGCCCGGATAGGTAGCAAGGTAGAGTCAAAACCAGAAAAAATAACGTACCTTACATTCTCGGATCTAACCTAAAAGAAGTCTAAAAGACTCCTTGTCTTTTTACCAGTCTTCAACTGTGTTTCCCTTACACCAAAATACTTCAGTATCCTCATCGCAGCTGATATGACTTGCTTATCCACATAGTACTCGGTATCTATGTCCTCTATCGAAACCATGAAATAGGGCCGAGCTCTCTTAGATAACGGTCCAGAACCCCGTACTATTACGTATCCTACCTTTATCCCAGGAACTATCTTATAGCCCATTTTCTCAAGTATCCTAGCAACATTCACATGTGGTTGATCAGATACATATTCGCTAAGCCTCTTTGTTATTGTCTTCCATATAGCCAGCTTTCTAAGATCCATTTTCTTATCATATAATTGTTGTATTACTTTTCTAACATAATCAATAGCTTCATCTATGCTTCCCTTCCTCAATATTATTTCTATTACTTTGAATTGCGTCTCCTTTGCAAGCTCACTCCAGTCTCCTCTTATAGCCTCGAATCCGACGATGTCTATTCTATTATCTACTGTGAGTCCAGCATATCGTTTCTTCGCCTCCGTAAAGAATACTCTCTTGTATATCTTGTCTATCTTTATCTCAAAACCAAGCTCGTTCTCAACGTACTCGATCAACTTCTGAGTTCTCTCCTGATCATATGATACGAAAAGACTGTCTGTGTCGCCATATATAACCTTCAGGCCTAGTTTTCGGGCCTGCTCAGCCGCTTTTAGAATAATTGTCCTCCCCCATGCCGTTATACTTTCAGCGCATTCTCTGCAATACCACCGTGCAGCTGTCCATCCCATGTATCCATATGTGGCGTTTGCGAGGATCTTGACTGCTTTCTGCCTCTCGTTTAGAAGCCTATAGATAGGAGAATCTGGATCGTACCGTTTCATCTCTTGTTTGATTCTCCTCCTGATATCTAGTAGCTTGCTTACTGCTCTTTTAAAGAATCCGTCAGGATTCTTTCTAAATCTGTGACCGACGAATGGTGCAATATAAACGTTATCAGGATCAACCTCCTCTCCCGGCCTAACCAAGGTGTCCGGCCCAACGTTATATTTTACCATAATATTTGGATACATGCTTGCGAAGTCTAAGACTGCCACGTTCTCGTGGATACCTGGCTCTGGCTTAAAGACTACTGCGCCCGTATAGGACTCTTCTCGTCGTTCTTCTCTATTCGGAGACAGTTCTCCCATTTTCTTGGCTTCTCTTAAAAGACGCCATTCAAGCCTGAATCCTACGCTAGCCGCCATTACTTGATCTAGTGGAAGACCGCTTATCTGGCTTAACTGTGCACCAAAGGGTAGAAATACTTGCGAAAGCCTATAAGTTGAGATTACGTCGTCTCTCGTGTATCTCAACAACACATCTCTTTTCTTGTTATCCTTCCAGTACTCGGGTATTTGCCACCATTCTAGGATTACTCTTTCCTCTTTCTTCATTACACCTAAATAATCGGCTACTTCTTCTAGGGTCTTTACCTTTACCTCGTGTATTTCTTTGGCAAAATCATAGAGATCCACGTTGAGTCTTCCTTGTACAGATACATGACCGTAGACGCTTGGTTGGGGCGTTGCGCCAAGTCTTCTCCCTATGTCGAGCTTTATCCCATGGATCTTTGCGCGTTCTATTAGGTATAGCCAGTCGAACCCGTTCTGATTATAGCCGACTATTATATCTGGATCATAGTCTCTCACGACCTCGACGAATTTCTGGATCACTACATGATCGCTTTTACCCTTCATAATAATAAGCTCGGGCTCCTCCATATCAGACGTAATATAACCTATAATCACTATTGGATCCTTCCTCGGATCAGGGCTTCCCCTCTCACTATAAACCTCAATATCAAATGCAAGGATTCTTAGACCCTCTAAGGGGTCCTTGCTCGAGTATTCTTCCAGTTCTATTATTTCTGTATTTAAAGCCTCGTAGACATGTTTTACTCTGTACGCTCCACTATTAGCTTCCTTTACATCCTTGATAACATACCATCTCATAGGATACAGGTTTTTGTCGAGGAGAAACCTCATCGAAAACCTTATGTCGGCCTCTAACACGTCAAGGACTCCTTCTAGCTTCTTGACCTTCCCCCTATACGCACGTACACGAGCAGGGATTAGGGTTGTTATTTTAAGTGCATCAATGGGTCTTCCTATGTATCTCATTTTTACAGGTTCTACACTGATTATGGGGCTGGACGACTCTGAGAGCGCCTTAATTCTACGCATGACATCTTCAATCTTAGAAGGGTCTTCTAGTACCGCATAGAAGTATGGATGAAACCCCCTATACCTAATTACTATTCTGTTATTCTCTTCAGTTCTTCCCCACAGAATTATTACAGGTGAGCCTCCCTCAACCTCGTATGATACATCGAGTAACTGGAATACTACGTCCAATACATTCTCACCGTGCTAAAGACTCTTCCTCTTGGGTCGTTGGTTACCCTCAATGGAAAGGGTATTAGGCAGACGTCTTGTTCTTTCTAGTATAATATTTAGTGACATAGCAAACCTATATACTGTTATCGACAATTTAGAACTACGCCTGGAAAAAGCCCTAACGGTGTCTAGTAGTGGAAAAAGGAATACTAGTCGCAGTAGAAGGTATAGATGGAAGCGGTCTCACTACTCATTCAAAGCTACTTGTAGAGTCTTTGTCTAACCTGGGTTTTAGATCAGTCTACACTAAGGAACCCACCTATGGGCCTGTAGGCCAGTTAATTAGGAAATTTCTAGCATTTCCTAATCCTGACAGCAGGCTTCTAGCATTGTTATTTGCCGCGGATAGAGTATGGCACTACTTCGAAGACCCTGATTTGCCTGGTGGCGGAATCGGTGGAGCCCTGGAACAGGGCTATATAGTTGTAACTGATAGATACAAGTATTCGAGTATAGCCTATCAGGGATCCTTTACAAGTATAGACTGGGTATGGAGCGTCAATAGCGCGGTTCCTGAGGCAAGCATAATAGTTTATATCGATGTTGATGTGGAAACCGCTATAAGAAGAATTACATCTAGGGCAAAGATAGAAGCCTATGAGACAAGAGAACGTTTAAGTGTGATCAAGGAAAATTTCCAACGCGTATTAGAAATCGCTAAGCAGAATGGAGTGAAAATTATTCGTGTCAAAGCATCTGAACCTGAGGAAAGACCTGTTGAGAGCGTCTCTAGGGAGATTATAGAAAAAGTCCTTTCAGCACTCGAGAATTCTTAAGTTTCCATCCTTGTCGACGCTCAATACACATCCATCTCTTAGATTATTGAAAACATCAACGGGCAATCCCTCGAATAATGGTATGCCCGAGATAATTGACCCGACAATCACTATTGGCTCGCTTTTAACCATTACAATACCTAGAGGTTGATTACCATAGTATTTTAGTCCGTAGATAATATATGAGCCGACCGTGCTTCCTCGAGAACTCATTATAACTAGAACTTTGCCTTTAATACTTCTACCGTCATAGAGCTTTCCCTGCTTAGCATCAACTTCTCCATAGAAGCTTAATCTCTCAACTTTCACTATTTCTCCTGTGAATTCTCCTGGTACAATTGGCTTTAGCTTTGCGATATTCATGGTACTCAGCCTCCTAATCTTTTAACGATGCTTTTTATATCGATAAGTGATACGTTGACACCTTTCCGTGTCAGATAGAAGTATGCCTTGTAGCTGTTGGTGGCTATCATTAGGTTTTTGGATCTAAGGTTACTGACTATTAGACAAGTGCTTCGAAGGACTGTGGCTCCCTTGTTAACCAGATTCTGTACTAGGTCCCTTCTCCTTGAATAGACGTCGCGAGAGAGCGTGATTATTAGCTTGTTTCCTCTTTTTATCTTTGAGAGCATCTTCAACTCCTCTTCAGATGCATGAGGGCATCCTATGAAATAGTAGTCTGGGTCAATGTTCTGGTCTTGTACAAGTTCCTTATAGCGTTCCATGATCATGTTATCCTTTACCATAATAGTCTTCTGTATATCTGCTTGGTCAGCCTCTTTGGTGATTCCGGGAATGGCGATCATTGCTATGTTTCCCGCGGCACCGAGAGTTGCCGCTATCTCCCTCTTTGTCGTCTCATTGATATTCCTCGGATCAAGATACAGGAGAGGAGGAGACTCGTCCTCGTGTATGTTGGCAATATACTCTGCTACCAGTGAAAGTGTGACCTCGTTATAGCCTAGATCGTTGAAATCTACCACGTATTTGACTCTAGGCACTCTATTTTTGGGAATATGCATACCGTAATAGTATGTTCTCCCTGCTATCGCAGCCATTAAGGCTAGTGGTCCTCCTTCTCTGTTGGTTCTTAGGCCTAGGAAGGAGTTTGCATACGCAACTGCGCTGGATTCTCCCCAGGCAACATGGTCTCCTGATTTGAGATCGTATTTTCTGAAGATAGTCGTGTAGTAGGGGGTGCATGTCAATAATAGATCTATCCCCATCTTTTTTAGATTCTCGAGTATTTCCATTTGTCCTCGATAGAAGTCTTGCGTTATGTATAGCACTCCTTGGTCGAAGGGGTTTGATTCGTCGAATCCGATCGGGTTTAGAGAAGATGGAACTGATACTTTTGCACCGAGGCTTGAGAGTTCTTTTATGAACGCGAGTCCAGGTTCTCCAATAGTTCCATACGATACCCCCGAGATATGCGCATGCTTGATTCTAACTAGGCGCCTTACGTCTAAGGATTCGGCGACTCTTATTATTACTTCTAGAGCCTTAGCCTTAGCTTCACCGTGTTTTCCTGACAGTATTTCTTGCTCCTCCTTGGTTAATATCAACGCCTCATTCACCTGGAATTCTAGCTCTTTCATATTTCTCCATGTTATCTCCTTTTATTGTAGCGTCAATACCCATCTTCGCAGTATAGCCTTCTCGTCCACTTGGATCCAGAGTTGATCCTCGAGCCTCTTTTATTATTACCAAGTCTCTGTCCGCCTGGAACCTTGTAGCTATAGCCCATTCAACCATTTCTGGATCATTCACGTCTATGTCTGTGTCGACTACAACTACATGTTTTAGGCTTGGATGGCCTGCGAAAGCGGCTAGTATCGCGTTTTTGCCATCCCCAGGATGATTCTTAACAATACTTATTACTGCGTGGAGCCAGCCTCCTCCTCCTGGAGTTAGCCTGATGCTTTTTACTTTGGGTACGACTTTAGATACTGCCTGCCATATTTGGGCTTCTCGAGGAAACCCCATTAGTTGTAGGTGTTCTAGACCTCCGCTAAGTATAACGTGTGCTAGTGGCCACTCTCTCGAAACATATATTTTGTCTACTTTGAGAACAGGTTGTTTTCTTACTTTATCGTAGAGAAGTAGAATATCGGTAAATGGACCCTCATCGGCCATTTCCGGCATTAGTCTCGCCTCTATTATTATAGAGGCCCCGCGTGGGACGGGAGTCTTATTTAGGGGGCTCTCCATCAGTTCCTCTCCGCCGAGAATCTTGCTACCTATGTCGAATTCATAAACTCCAAGTGGCGGCGACGTAGCCGAGGCTATCATATAGACTGGATGAACCCCCATAACTATTGTTACTGGGAGAGGCTCTTTCCGTGCTTTTCTTTCACTGTAAAGCTTCCATAGGTGTCTAGGCACAATACGTATTCGGGCTTCTTTGTTGCTGACAGCCAATATTCTGTGTATGCTGGCATTACATATGCCATTCACACATGCCGCTACAATAGTAGAAGTAAAGTAAAATCCGCCGTCTCGTTCGTAGAACTTTATGGCTGGAAGCGAGAACAAGCCCCCATCCAGCTCTCTATACCTATCGTCCTCGAAACCGATTACCTTCGACTTGTCTGGATTCAATGACTCTATTAGTTTTGTATAGGCTTCTTCGTCGTTTTCTACACCTAGAGCCATTCTAAGCCTTTCACGCGTGTCTACGACATTTCCGACAGCGTCTACCTTGGCGCCTTCAACCCTGAACAAAACTGGTTTATCCTTACCCTGTGTTCTTTTCAAGAGAAGCGATGCTTCATACTCTCTCCTTAGAATCTCACTTCGATAATCGATGAAACCTGTCTTCTCGATGAATCCTTCTAGAGACGAGTAGCCCACAGGCTCTCCCCTCGAACCGCTATAGTGTATCCTGCTACAAGATCTTTATCTTTGAGCAGTGAAGTTATTGGTCCGTTTGAGGGATCCTTGGTTGTCTTATATTCTTCTACTATTCGATAATTGATTCCTTTATTCTCAAGCGAAGATAACGCGGTGTCTATTCCGGTTCCTCCCCCAATATATACTCTGTACTCGGTGGCTTCTACTAGTCCTGTTAACTCTCGGATCCTTTCTCCTATAATACTACACTGTATTTTTTCACTGTAGAGCAAAACACCGTCTCCTAATAAGACAAGCCCGCACCGGTCGCCTGGATCGATACCGATGACTACTTTGAAAAACAGGCTTCTAGGATAAATCAAGGATAGTGAGACTGCCCTTAGCGGGTCAAGTTCAACCACGTAAGGTATGCCCTTCTCGTCTATGTCCTTGATGTAGTAATAATATTCGGGGTCTCTATGTGTTCTAAAAACCGCAATATCTCCGCGGAGTCCTGTAAACGGGTAAGGGATCTCGATCTCTATTCCTTGGGCTTCCAATATGCGGCTCATGTAGCCTAGATATCTAAACCCTTTTGGATCAGAGCGTAGCCAGAGTATTCTCTTCTGCCTCGTGGCAGGTCACCATCCATTAAGTGCTAATAGTTGCTTTGGAGGCCGTAAACCGATATACATTCCCCCATATATTGTAGCTCTCTCACCATATGTGTGCAGTTTTACAATTGGTATCCTACGGTTAAATGAATAATCCGTTATAAGGCTTGCTAACCTCCTTGTATCAAGACCTCTTATTACTGCCCCACCACCTAGAGCTACTAGTTCTGGATCATAGCACGAAACTATGCTTGCGATACCTGCAGCCAGAAGATTGTATAATGTATTGCTTCCCGGCTTCCCCTTTTCTCTATAGAGGGCCTCGAAGTGGCCTATACCTCCGCATCCACATTTTGTGCTTGACTTGTAATCTATGACTATGTGGCCAGCTTCGTGGCTGTCTCCTCGTCTACCTAGTAGTAGTGTTCCTCCTATGATTACACCTACGCCTATTCCTGTCCCGACAGCTACATATGCTAGATCCCTTATGTTTTTATTAATCGCGTATCCCAAGTACTCAGACCATGCTCCTGCCACGGCGTCATTTACGAGTAGGATTATGCTGTTTTTGAAGGTCGACTCGAATTCTTCTCTCAGAGGTATATGCCTAGCAGGATAATTAGGCGGCTCTACTATAGCTCCGGACCGATAATCTATAGGGCCGAAAGACGATATAACTATGATATCTGGGTGACTCCTCCAAGGAGATAGCTCTAAGACTTTTCTCGTTAACCAGCCTGCCAGTTTTGCCCCTTCAATGGTTCTAATTGTGGCGGATTTGTAGAAGGACTCTTCCTTATCGTATTGAAAGTATCCTATTCTCGTGTTGGTAGCTCCTAGATCAATACTGGTTATTTTCATTGTGTATGCACCATCGTTAGTCCAACTATAATTTATGCTTAAGATGGATCATAATTATAATACGGAGACTCGTGGTGACAATCTCATGAGGAGAAAACCAGTACATATAAACGCCCAGTCATCTGATGTAGCCAGCTTAGCAATCATAATGGGAGATCCTGGGAGAGCCGAGGCCTTATCCAGAGAATTAGAGGAGGCGCGACTTGTCAATAAAAAGAGGGGATACGTTATCTATACAGGGAAATACCGGGGATCCCCCGTAACGGTTGCTAGCCACGGTATTGGGGGCCCCAGTATGCTTATCTTAGTCGAGGAACTTTTCATGCTTGGGACAAAAACTTTCGTCCGTCTAGGAACTGCAGGATCGTTAAATAATAATGTACTGGTAGGAGACCTTGTCCTAGCCAGTGGTGCTAGCTATTTGCCCGGAACATGTGGCTTATCCCTGTATTATGACAAGGTACCTCCAAGTACCTCTGCCGATCCCAGCCTTCTGTGGCAAGTATACAAGAGACTAGAAGTAGAAGACTTCAAAACCCACATAGGCCCTGTTTTCTGCAGTGATTCTTTCTATGGAGAAAACCCTGATATTCTCAGCGAGGCGTCTAGATTAGGGGCACTAGCAGTTGAAATGGAGACAGCCGCACTCTACGGCGTCCAGCACATAAGAGGATACCGCTCACTATCAATATTGATTATAGCGAATAATCCCTTGGATAAAAATGAGAAATTCCTAGAACCAGATATGGTAAACGATATTGCTAGGAGAGTATTCAGAATACTTTTAGATGCTCTAGTCAAGAAAATCTAATGAGTCTCTATGCTGCAACACTCTAGTGTTTATGGCATATTTCCGTCCTTCTCTAGTCTCAATCAACATGTATCCTCCCCAGAAACCCTTGACAATAAAGGGCATGCCTGCTATTTTTTGAGGATCAGTTTGCCTAAAGTATTGGAGGTCGTCTGGAGGAGTTATCCTGAGAAGTCTACCTTCCCAGTCTATTCCTAGAGCCTCAGATATACGTTTAGCCCAGTAAGTTAAACGAGCTGCTGATTCACCTATACTCCTGTTGACTTTTAATGTTCGACGCTTTATTTCTTGAGCAAGCCCGCTTGCACTTATCTTAATCTCTAGCCTTCTCGCTTCATATGCCGACTTCGTTGTTAAGAGAGGTGTTGCCACTATGTGGGCTTGCTCTGCTAGTCTTTCTACAAAGCGAAAGCTCCTCGTCATTCCAACTTTTGGCTTTGATCCTCCAAAGTCTGTAAGATAAACCACGTATTCTGTTGATACTTTCTTATCGAGGAGCTTACAGATTTCCAGGCCTTTATCCCCATGTAGTGTAACGCAGAACTCATATAATGCTCTAGTAGTTCTCTTATGTTGCCTACAGTAACTATCACTATTTATATTACAATATATTCGCTTCAAGGGATTGTCTTTACGGTCTATGGGCCCGCTATGCCAGCGACAATATTGTATCCATGGACCCTTTTTTACACGATAAGACCTATCTAGCTCGCCTTTGGTTACCTCGATTGATTCTGGATACTGCAATAGAAGATATGAGGGCTCTACACTAAACATATCGACCCTGTATCCTTCAGAGAGCAGTCCTGTCCTTATCTCCCTACTCTCAATGAGAGCCGTCTTTTTAACTACGAGTCTCAGTATCATTTATCACAACCCTGACTAATCCTTATTAGAAGCATTCATCTATTTGCATTGTCATAGCTTTTCCCTGCTAATTATATTTCCTGCCTCACCATGATATAATTAATGGGTTTCAACTATGCATAAGACTAGTACTATTAAGACATGTCCTCTTTGTGGACAGGTTTTCGATAAAATCAAAATAATAGTTAACGATAAGACAATTCCTGTTATATTAAGGGGAGCTTGCCCCAGTGATAAAGAGAAGCTAATTGAGTTCTACGAGAAGCTAAGTACTGAAACGATATACACTCGTTTCTTCTCCATTGTTAGATATTTCGAACCATACGTGGAGAAAATATTGAACAATCCAGCCTACGTCGTTGTCGCCGAGAGAGCTGATACAGGAGAAATAATAGGAGTTGCAGAGGCTATTCCTGCAGAAGATCAGACCAAAGCAGAAGCCGGGATCGTTGTTCTAGAGAAATTCCAGGGAAGAGGCTTAGGGACCAAAATCGCATATACCCTTAATAAAGCGTTGCAGGAAAATGGAGTAAAGTACGTGTACGGATATATCATGCCTGAGAACACGAAGGCCTATAAGCTTGTGAAAAAACTTGGCGGTAGAATTAAGTCATATTACGAGTCAATGTTGCTCGTCGAGATACCTGTCAGGGATATCGAGTAGTTCTTCTATTTCGCTAATACTCAATTCCAACGACGCATATACATTTTGTGGATGTATGCTTTCTATGCTTTCCACATCGACTCTTATGATTGTATTCTTAGAAAAGTTCTTCTCTCTCAATAGATTATACGCGTATAGTAATGCATATCTTGCTATATCTTCCGCGAATCTCGGCCTCCTATGCGCATGTATTATCAGTTGGGCTTCCTTGTCTCGTTTAAGAAAACTAAAAGCTGGTGCTGAAAACGCTCTTGCAAGTACTGTTGCGAGATCCTCGATACGGATAATCCTGTCCTCTCCATGCTCTATGACTAGTTTAGCAAAGACCTTTTGACTGTGGCTGGGGGCTATGAGATCATTATATCCTAGCTTTTCCTTAATTGTGCTTTGCGCGCTAGGACAAACACTTAAACCATATAATCCTACAGACACAGACCATTTCGGCGTTTTCTTCTCGCGATCAAGCTCTACTGATACCTCTACTTGTACTGGTTCTACTCCCGATAACTCGTAAAAAGAGATCCTGGTATGGTACGTCGTTCTTAGAGTCGCTGTTGCTCTAGTAGCGTAATGGTGGCGGCAGAGTAGGCTTTCGGCTATTCTATAAAGATACTGTTCGATGCTTTTACCTACGTTTATATCGTGTAGTGTATCGATTATTGCTGTATAGTTTCTAGAGAGATGTGCTCCTCGTCTTTCGCCGTTTATAGATATACATGCGTCTATCTCGGCGTCCAGCGCTATGGGGTACTCTTCCCCTTGTATTATTACACGTCTCTTAACGTTCTTGAAGCCTATGCACGTTAATGGAAGTCTTACTGGTGGTGGAGTGTCTTGGAGCTCCACTTTGTCAGCACCTCTAAGTCGATGTTAGCGTATGCTATTGGATACTCTATGTTCTTCTTTTCAAGTATTTCCGGATTTACTTCACCAAATTCTGCTAGTTTCTGGTTGCCTAGCAAGAGTGATCCACATCTACCTTGTATGAAGATCTGTTTTGTGCATTCTGAGCTTACAGAGTACTCTATTCCGAGTATATCAAGGAGCGTGTATAGGGGAGATTGTATTTTTTCTATGCTCATTGTATCATTCATTATCGCTAGTGCTATCATGTCTTTCTCTACTATTTCTTGTTTTTCCGTGAGATATGCTATTCTTCCTATCTCAAAGAGCTTTACGGGCTTCTTGAGGAGCTGGTTTTGCCTCAGCACACCAAGGAGGGAAATCAGGAGGTCTGTTCTCAAAACACTATAGTCTCGTTGAACAGGGTTTTTGATAAATATTGGTTTCCTTGGAATGATTTCGACATCGTCGGGGCTAACGAGGCTGAGTTGCATTACTTCTGTGAATCCCATCCCTACTAGTAGGTCTCGTAGTGTTCTCTTTATCTCGTTCTTATAGAGTAGCTGGCCTCTAGTGTACTTTTCTGGTCTACGGGGTTGAAGCTTCTCGTATCCTATGGCTATGGCTATGTCTTCTACTAGATCTATTGGGGAAATATAATCTGCTCTAAACGGTGGAATTTCAACCCGTACACGTTTACCTTCCATAAAGTACGCGTTATACCTCATATAGCCTAGGAGCTCGATAGCTCTATGAGGCTCTAGCGAGTATCCAAGTATATTACTTACATAGTCCAGGTCTAGAATGGTCTCTACAGTGTTGAGAGAAGGATATGTTGTCTGTGCAGCGTTGTACAGTACCTGTACTTGGCCGATAGATGTCCCTTTTCTCTCGGCAAGATTGCTTACTATTATATCGAGTACTTTTTCTACTACTTCTTTGTTTGTTCCAGTCACGTCGATGAATAGATGCCTTGTTCCTACCCCTATTTTTGTAATATTAGAGTTGATTACTGGGGGCATTGCTATTACATCTGTTCCGCTTAAGAGGAAAGGATGGAGTTTGCCCTTTAGAGATATATATCCATATTTCTGGCCCTGCTCTGTTTCGACCAGTATTTTCGATGCTTTTTTTGCATAGCTGATTCCCAGAGGTGGAAACTCTATCTCATCGATTCGTAAAGCTTTATAGTATAATTGTCGGCTTGGAAGTTTATCAAGATCGTGGAAGCCTATAGCTACTTTCCTTCTTCGCCTTCCAATAGTATCGTGGAGTTTTTCTTGGAACTGGATTAATTGTCTCAGATCTTCATCGTCTCTAATATTGACATTGTACACCACTGCGGCAGCGATGTATGGTCTCGTCTCCACGTTAGATGTTTCCACTGTTATGCCGGAGTTTTGTATTGGTGGTCTTGACCATCCGCGCTCGGTTCCTAGGAGTCCTTTGACTGCACGGACTAGTCCTTCTAAGCTATACATGTCGGGTCTGTCCGGATTTATCTCTACTTCTAGGAATCCGTCTTCCAGGATCTCGGTCTCGCACTTGAGTCTGAACAATGCATCTCTTATAATTTCTAGGTCTGCGTATAGTATGTTTTTTAGGAGATCGTCTATTTTGAATTTAAGTACTGGCATCTCTATTACACCTCCTAGAGCTTGATTCTTGAGAGCTGAATTCTGCGGAGATCTTTTGTGTAGAGATGTCTGATATCGGTTAGCCCATAGTAAGCAGCAGCTAGTCTCTCGACTCCGAACCCCCAGGCACCCACCGGATAATCTATTCCCGCCATTTCGAGAACTTCGGGCCTCATCATGCCCGCACCAAATAGTTCTAGCCATTTGCCATTAGGGAGTCGGACGTATCCTTCCACACTAGGCTCTGTGAAGGGGAAGTACCCTGGTTTGAACTTAATCTCGAATCCTAATCTCTCCGATATTTCTTTGAGAACACCTAAAAGATCCCTAAACGTGTATACATTATCACCGTCCAGTCCGTCTAGCTGATGGAACTCTGGGAGATGTGTAGCATCTACTACATCGCTCCTGTATACTCTGCCCAGCGTGAATACGCGTAGTGGCGGGTTTGGCTTTGATACTAGTATTCTTGCCGAGACCGCAGTCGTTTGACTCCTTAAGACGAGTCTTCTAGCAATATCGGAGCTCCACTCGTATCTCCATCCAGTACTGTGGATCCTGCTTACCCTATCTAGTAGCTCTTCTGGTATCACTTCTCTGATCTGTCCATCTTTTATCCAGAGAGTGTCGTGGATTTCTCTAGCGGGATGGTCTTGTGGCTGGAATAGTAAGTCGAAGTTGAATAATTCAAGCTCAATTATCGGGCCTTCTACTTCTTTGAAACCCATTTCCTTCAATATATCCCTAAGCATTTCAATGAACTCGGATAGATAATGTTTCCTAGCGGGGTATTCCCGAGGTGGAAGCGCGGTAATGTCATATTTCTTTAATGCTACATGCCTCCACTCTCCACTCCTTATCAAATCCCTTGAAAGTGCAGACACTTCAACAACAACATTGTCGAGAACCTCGTCTAGTGGTACGAGGATCTTTACTCTTTCTTTCTTTATCCTAGTCTTCTTTACGAGGCCTCTCTTCAGCAAGTCTTTGGGGACTTCTTTAATTCCTTCGGAGATTTTTTCGAGTATCATTTTAAGATCCTTGATCTCTTTCTTTGCCTGATCGGGATCTACTTGTAGAACGATCTTTCCGTCTTTGATTGCTATATATTTCTTTTTGAGAGCTTGACCTATAGCAATACCGGCTATGTCGCCTAGCTTCGACCTTATTTCCTCTAGACTAGATGTACCTGATAGAACTAAATCGATTAATTGCTCCTCTGGAAGTCCCTGGCTTAGAGCCTCCTCTCCTTTATTAGTCAACGAGTAACTGGTTTCCTCTGTTTCTTCTATTCCTATAACTCCTTTCTCGGCTAGGAGTCTTAGAAGACTCTCTAACGTAGATTTGTTGACGCCGAGTTCTCTTACTAATTCATTCATATCGGCTTCTTCTATTCCTATCCTTGCAAGTTTTTTCAGCAACTCGTATTCGGATCTGCTTACCTTGAACCCTTTCTTCAACCTCTATCCTCCAAAGATCACTGTATTGTTTGACACGATAAAATATACTGTAGAGTTTTCTCTCTAACAATTAACTATACAAAATACCCTCTTGTTGTGAATGCAGGGGTCTTTGCTAAATCTAATATATTGGCTGGAGCCATTATATAACTAATAGCAAGATGGGAATCGAGGTGTCTAGTAGCTTGATAGGCGATAGAGGCCTTGCAATTGGACTAGGGCTCATCGTTTTAGGAGTCATACTGTTGCTTGTAGTTTTCGCCGCTGGATACAAGATGTATAATGAATACCAGCTAGCAACAGAAATAACAGAACAGAATGCTGCAGTAATTCTAGGCATAAGTGCACAGGTACTAATCAACCTCTTAGTGAAAATCGCCTTCCTCGGCATAGCTCTGGCGGCAGGAGCAATAATTTTGGGAAGAGGAGTCGATCTAGTAAAGAAATGCCCTACCGAAAAATAATGGATCGGTGGGGCTAATGCGGTTCCTCACATTACTAATACAGATCGCCGGAGTACTGCTTCTGGTAATTGCAGCCGTACCCCTTTTACAATTTATTGAAACCGTCGATGGATTACAGATAACTACTCAGGTCTCCGATAACACTCTATTATTTGTATTTGACTATAATGTCTCAGCACCTCTAAAGAACTATACAATATCCATCTATTCCAGTGGAGAACTGGTAGGCTCAGCGGATGGAGAGATATTAAATCAGGGAGACGTCGTTGAAGTCGGGGTACCTCTAGATAGATTTGATCCAGGAAACTATACTATTCACATTGAAGGCAGCGTCTATGGCCTTTACAAGGTATCAGTAAATCTCACAAAGACGGCGTAGAGTATGGTGGTTTCTTATGGTGACTAAAAAGGAGAAATTCTGGAAACAAATGCTTAGAAACACTATTAGCGGTATACTTGACGCCCTTCTCGTGATAGTTATATTTCTCTACGTACTGCCGGTCTTGTTTAACCTATTGCTACAAAAATACGGTGGAGGCGTCCAGGCACCAATTGAAATGTACTCAACCAAATACTATGCTATACTCTTTACCGTTCTAGGGCTCTCGATTGCATCAAAGGCATTAAAGGGCACCATATTCCGCCCAATCCTTTCCTCTGCAGGCAATCTACTCGCATTTCTATACGCATTATCGTTTATCGGTACTGGCGTGATTACTGTTGAGAACATAGAGGTTTCGGGAATGCTCCTATCTGTATCAATCGATCTTGGAATAATAATGATCATTATGCTTGCCTTCTTCGCAGTACCAGCAATTGCGATGCCCTTCATAACTTATTTCATAGACGAGATAGATAAGGAAAAGTAACAAGCCCCCACGGAATAATATTATTTATGTGAAAAAACGACCACGTATTTTTCTCCGATAGAGTCGATACGTATGAAACCATACCTTATAAACTGTAGTTTATCATCTACCTTGTACTCTCTAATCGCAGGCTCAGCATATCCTTGTACCCGTATTAACTCTAGCTCTTTTGGCACAAGCACCTCTACACTAACGCTTTGAGCAGCAGGAGTCCACTGTATTATTGAGAGCTTCTTGTTTCTGGCATATTCTAGGCTTTCACTCGTGAAGACGGCTTTATTTTCTTCAAGCTTGAAGTTTCCTAAACCTATGAGTCTGACCTCTTCGGCTCTATCTCTCTTATTAATATAGATTTTATCGCCTGGACATATCTTGATCTTCCTAGTTTTCTCGGGCCTGTTAGGATGATAGGGTATTTTTGCTTCTAGACACTTGTTTGCTTCTATTACTAGTTCTATTGGATCATCTATAAACATTATTCTATCCGCTTTGTCATCTAGTATTTTTCTATTTACACTAGCGAGGTTTGCCCAGCTGAGTTTCGCGTCGCCAGGCTTTATTCCTACTTCTAATATAACAGTTCTTATCGCTTCTGGTGTAATTCCTCTTCTACGTAGTCCGGCTATTGTCCCGAATCGAGGATCATCGTATCCTAGGAACTTATCTGGATTCTCCTCCATGAGTCTTCGTATGTAGCTTTTACTCATTATGAATCCTTCTAGTTTTAATCGGCCAAAGTGTATGAATTCTGGAGGTCGCCAACCCATACAGTTATAAATGTAGAGTTGTTTCTCGGTGTTTACTTGATGCTCTTTTCCTCTTAGGACATGTGTTATCCCCATTAGGTGATCGTCTACACTTACTGCAAAGTTGTATGTTGGCCACGCCGCGTATTTACTCCCAACCAGTGGATGTGGATTCTTTACTGTGTCAATTATTCGCATGGCAACCCAATCCCGTACGCTTGGGTTAGGATGATCTAGCCTTGTTTTTATTCTTAGCACGGCTTCTCCTTCATTATATTCGCCGTTCAACATTTTCTCGAATTGTTCAAGCTGCCATTCAACTGGATTATTTCTTGTTTTGCATGCTTTACCGGCTCGGAGTAGTTCGCGGGATTTTTCTTTACATAGGTCTATATACGCACATTCTCTTCTTATGAGTTCTCTGGCTATATCATAGTAGATGCTCATTCTCTGGCTCTGGATATATTCCTCGTGCCATTTAACTCCAAGCCATTTCAAGTCTTCTTTGATTAAATCATAGGCTTCTCGTAGAGGCTTCTTTGTACGTGGATCAGTGTCCTCGAATCTAAGAACCATCTTGCCATCGTACATCTTAGCGTATTCGTCGCTTAGTATTGCGGGTCTGGCGTTTCCAAGATGTATCACGAAGTCCGGATTGGGAGCAAACCTAGTCTTTACTCTTCCTTTTTCAGCATTAGGTAGCGGTGGTAAAGTCTTTTCTTCTTCTTTTGCTTTTTCCTCTTCGACTAATAAGTGGAGGTATCTTTCTCCTAGTATTCTTTTTTGCTCGTTGATTGATAATTTATTCACTTCATCAACAATTTCTTTTGCTAGTCTTGCTATGTCCCTCGCCCTGGGTTTTAGCTCTGGCCGATCAGAGAGTATCATTGAAACAACACTGCCTGGTTTCGCCTGTCCTCCGTGTTTTACGGCATTTTTCAGAGCATAGCCATATATGAGATCTCTTAACTCGTCCATAGTTATGACTCCTCCTCGAGATCACTAGCATCATTTGCCTGTTTATTTTTCCCTTTTTACAGAGAACTCTGCTAGTTCCCGTAGAGCTTCTTTTGCTTTCTCGTCAGCCGCTGTTATGTCATTGAGTATCCTTATCGCGTTCTCTGCTAGTTTAGTTGCAAGAGACTGTGCATACTCGTATGCTCCAGTTCTCTTAATTATATCTGCTGCTTCTCCGTACTCTTCTTCACTTAGCTTTTGTCCAATCAGTATTTTTTCTAGAAGCTCTTTGTCTCTCCCCTCTGCGTGTTGATATGCATATAGGAGGAGAAGGGTTTTTTTGCTTCTTTTTAAGTCACTGTATACAGGTTTCCCTGTCTTGGAGGGATCTCCATATATTCCTAGTATATCATCTCTTATCTGGAACGCTATTCCTACGAATTTACCATAGTCTCCTAGTTTCTCAATGAGACTGGGTTCTTCGACGGCTGCTACTGCTCCTAGCTTGGCCGACGCTTCTATTAGTGCGCCGGTTTTGAGATATATCATTTCAAGATAGTCATTATAGTCTACGCTTTGCTCTTTCTCGAATCTTATATCGTACGCCTGTCCCTGCGAAACTTTTATCGTTGCCTCAGTAAGTATTTCCACGGCTCGTAGTATTCGCTCTTGTTGTAGTCCATACTTCTTTGAAACGAGTAGTGACTTGTACGCAAGGGCATAGTCCAGGTCGCCTGCAAGAATCGCAAAAGGAACTCCCCATATCTTATGCGTGGTTGGTACTCCTCTTCTGAAGTCGTCATCATCCATTATATCGTCATGTATAAGGGTGAAATTATGAAGGATCTCTACAGCTGATGCAAGTGGGAGAGCCCGTGTCTCTGCTTGTTCTCCGCCAAGCATTCTGGCTGTACTGAGAACTATCATTGGCCTGAATCTTTTTCCGCCTGCCTTTATTAGATGGAATGCGGCTCTATAGAGGTCCTCAGGAGCTCCTACGGCGAGTTCACTATAAATGAACCAGTTTACAAGCGACTCATATTTTGACCTGTATTCTTCAAGTATCGTGAAGGCGCTCATCGTTCCACCAAGGGTCTAAGTCTATTAAACAGCAAATATTTCATAGGGTCTATTCCCAAACTTTTTAGTTCATCGATGAGCCTCCCCCATATACTAAGCCTTGCTCTCCAAAGATCCGGGACTCGTCTTCCTCCTGTCATTAGAATTATCGATTTAATCTGGTATAGGACGTCGAGTAGGTACCTTTCTAATGCTTCTTCTCCACCTCTCAATAGGATTCTTAGCGCTGGGAGAGCTAGGCCTGCAATATCTGCTCCTAAAGCTATTGCTTTGGCGGCGTCATAGCCGTCTCTTATTCCTCCGCTTCCTACTATCCAGGCTGTTGGGGCGGCTGTCCTAGTTTCTATTATGGATATAGCTGTTGGATTTCCCCAATAATCTGCTAGGCGACCGGGTGACCTGTAGTTTTCAGTGTTTGGTGCTCTTAGTGCCTCTACTTTTATCCAGCTCGTTCCTCCGAGACCCGCTGTGTCGAAGCATTTTACTCCCATCCGGTAAAGTACGCGGACGGTTTTTGTGGATAGTCCTGCTCCTGTTTCTTTAACTATTACTGGGACGGTTAGGTTCTCGGATATTTCTATTATTCTAGAGATTACGTCTTTATAGTATGGATCGCCCTCATATTGGAATACCTCCTGGCCCACGTTTAAGTGTATGGCTAGAGCATCGGCATCAATCATGTCAACAGCTTTCTGCGCTTCTTCGACACCATATTCTTTCAGGGAAAGCTGTGGGGCACCTATATTGGCGACGATAAAGGCTCCAGGTGCTACTTTTCTCATAATTCCGTATGTTTCTGCTAGGCTAGGATCTTTCAATGCTGGCCTTTGGCTACCGACTCCGATGGCAAGTCCAAGCTTTCCGGCTACACGGGCTAAGGATTCGTTTATCTTCTTTGTTTCGGGGTGTCCTCCAGTCATTCCTGTTATCATTAATGGGGCTCCGAGCTTCTTTCCGCAGAAAAAGGTTTCTAAGGATACTTCCTCTAGATTGTGTTCTGGGAGAGGTTCATGGACAAATCTAACATATTCTAGCAGAGTTGATTCTTTTGACTCAACATTTCTTTCTAGTGTTATACGTATATGGTCTAGTTTTCTTGAGAGCGTGAGTTTGTGCTTGTCATCCATTTTCTTAATCCTCCGATCTATTAGCTCGGATAATAGTTCCTACACCTGTGATATCTTGCCCTTTAAGGATTCTCTCGAAGCCGTCCGGATTAGTTATTATTATTGTTCCCCTGTAATGATTAGATAGCTCTAATGCTGTCTCGAGTTTCTTACGTAGGCCTCCTGTTACGTCTATCTTGTTGTCTTCTTTTAATTCAAGACCTTCTAGACTCGTGACTGTTTTTAGAATTTTGCCTTCTCCTGTCATTACTCCTGGCTCGTCAATAACGTATATTAGGCAATCTGTGTTGAGTATCGATACTAGTGCCGCTGCTAGATCGTCTCCACTTATGATATAAATCCTGTCGTCGTAGGCTATTGCGTCCCCGTAAGTTACAGGTACAAGTGATTGTGTATAGTCTCGTATTATTGGCGACATTCTACAGTCTTTAACTGTAGGCTTTTCACATAGTGTGTGCGGGGGATGTAGCACGGCCGGTATGCGGTGTCTTAAAAGAGTCTTAGAGACCTCTAGGGCCAACAGGAGCATCGAGTACTGTATTTGTGGAGCATCGGATGCCTCTAGAACTCCTTTCTCGTCTTCTATCCTTTTTACCTCGTGGTGTCCGAAGCTTCCTCCTCCATGTACTATCGCGATTCTTCCTCCTTTTTCTAAGTATTCTTTTGTTATTTTGGCTAGCCTATCGAGGACGTCGTATTTTATCGTGTAGCTCTTTGTTTTATCTGTGATAACGCTTCCCCCGAATTTTACTATAATTGATCTGCACTTGTTCTGTGTGCCAGTCATGTCTTTTGTTCCCCCACAAATTGTTCTTGTCTAGAAATATATAATGTCAAATTCCCCAGGAAGACCCGGTGAAAACACAACACCTGAATCCGTAGTCTTTCTCCTCGTTAAATCTCTCCAAAACAACTTAGCTATGTTATTATTTGCACTGATAAGTGGTTCAAGGATTTTTATCGGGTCATTTTCTTCACTTTCTTTTATTCGCATTGCGGCTTCTAAGACTATAGTACCGATGAGATGGATTATTGCCCCATATACGTCTGGACCATAATCCTCTATATTGTATCTTTGTTTTTTCACTTTCTCTGTCTCAATCTCTGTAAACATATCTATCTTGGACTGAGATATGTCTCCATATTCTTCGTCGTTTCGATATACTATTGTTCCACCTTGTATTGCACTGTATCTAAGTGCGTCAATTACATATTCCCAGCCGCTTGGCAGTTCGAATTCATCGTATAAGCGAGCATATTCTATGATCTCGTAGGTTTCGAGTGATTCGCCATGTATATCGGCTATCTTGTAGAGAAGGAATGCTGATACTGCAGCATATAATCCTCCTTTTGGTAGTTTCTCGTTTGATGTTTTCTTTATCTTTACAGTAGTATGCGTGAGTTCAAGTGCTTCTAAGATATTATTAATGTAGTTATTAAGTAAGTCGTCGACATATGGATCAATGTTAATTGATATTTCTTTTCTAGATTCGTTTTTTATTTCATATTCTATTATCAGCCTCTTTTTTAGTGGCGATACTAGATAAGGGTTTTCACTTTTCTCTAGTGGAAGCCCTAATAATATGATAGGCACGTGTAGTTCTGCTCTAAACATATGTGTTCACCCGGTATGTATTTGGTTCATATCCTATTTTGGAAACCATATTGATGCGTACCCTACTACCCATTCCTTTTCTCCTGTTATGTCTCCTGACGTCGCGTGTTTTAGGAGTCTGGGACTGTCTCCTTTCATTAATTTAGAAAGCCTTATTAGTCCTGCTGCCGCTACTGGTCCGCACATTGTTATATTATATTCGTCCAGTAAGCGATATAGTTTCTCTTCGTCTCGTTCTAGTATAGCGTTTATCGCCATTAGATCTTTCTGGATAGATATCTCGTGGGATTCATAGTGGTTGAAATCGGTGCTTGCAATATAGATTATATCTATCTCGTTTTCTTCTATGATTTTAGCTAGGGCCGATGCTAGGTCTCTTGCTACATCGAGTGTCTGAACGTATATTGTAATTGGCACTATTTTAAACTCTCCATCATAAATGTATTGTAGGAAAGGCAACTGGACTTCTAGGCTATGTTCATAAATATGAGCGTCGCTATCGAAGCCTAAATATTCACTGTGTTCAACCAATAGTTTTGCGGTCTCCATATCAACCTCTACATCGCCCAGCGGAGTTCTCCATGCATCTCCTTTGTACACGGCTGCTCCGATCCCTATACCATTATGATTGGGTCCTACAAGCACTATTGTACTGGGAGGTTTCTCGAGAGATAATTTATAGTATGCATGTGCCGCGACTGGCCCGCTATAGATATATCCTGCGTGTGGGACTATGAATCCGATACTCTTTCTATCGGTTCTCTCTCCTTCTTTTATAGGTAGTTTGCCTGGTCCCTGTGGATGCATAAACGAGTATTCTATTGCTTTTATCAGTTCCTCTTTCGTTGCTGGATAAAAGGTTCCTGCATGTGCAGGTCTCCTTATACGTGTGTACGTCATTGTATCTCGGCACCCTATACTATACTGTATGTTGTTGGGCTTTGAAATTTGTTTGAAGAATTACAAGCAGAAATGACACTTTGGTATTTGGGACTATTCAGGCGTGTGTTATAGAAGCTTGTAGAACGACTTTGCTGGTTTGGTTACCGGAGAAAAATACTCTCGGACTAATTATTATCTCCTTATCTTACCAGCCATGAATGCTTCATATTCCACGTCAAGTGAGTCTGTAGGACCTATTCTTCCCTGGTTTCTGAGTATTTCTCTTGTCATTATCCAATAAAGTAGTGCTAGGCTTCTTCTACCCTTGTTGTTTGCGGGAATGACTAGATCGATATTTTCTATCTTATTGTCTGTGTCAGCAAATGCAACTACTGGTATTCCTATCTTTGAAGCCTCTGCTATGGCCTGTCTGTCTGTTCTGGGATCTGTTACAAGAACCACGTCTGGCTCCATGTAGTGCTCTAGATATGGGTTTGTGAATATTCCTGGTATAACTCTGCCTGTTATCGCTTTGCATCCTACACGCTCACACATCATTCTAGCTGGTTTTTGTCCGTAGAGTCTAACAGATACTACTGCGATTTTTCGTGGATCAAATTTTGATAGAAAGTTCGCGGCTATCCTTAGTCTTTCGTCAATTTTTTGAACGTCAAGTAGATAGAATCCGTCTGTAAGTATCTTGTATGTGAACTGTCTCATGTATTTGGTGCAGATTTGTGTACCGAATACTACTCCTGCCCTCCTATAGATTTCTGCCGGGACAAGTAGTTCTCTTGCCTGCACGCTCATGACACACCACCTACTATTCTGAGCTTCTTAGCTCTAAGCGTATAGTATTTGGCTATTTCTTCTACATAAGTTATGGATGTGAAAAGCATCCTTCTGCAACAATACCTGTATACTTTTAGGTCGTCGAGAACCTTCTCTGGGTCCTCCCCTGCTTCCACTCTTGCTTTGAACTCCTCCCACACGTGGCCTAGAGGAGCCCCACAGGTGAAACATCTTACTGGAGGAAGCATAATTCGATCACCTATATGACTTCTGCCATCTTCTACGAGCACTATATCTCATGTATTTCTCTGGCTCGGTTCTTCTTTGATCGCCTGCAAGCATTGTTCTGTCATATTCTTCGAATATCTGCTTTAGTGCTTGGGATAGTGCGTTCATTCTTTTGCATTCCTCGTCTTCTCCCTCGCATCTAAAGTGCTCTACAAGGCCTCTCGCGATGGCCATTCTTACCGCGTCGGCTTGGCCCATGAATCCTCCTCCTTTTACTTTAATCCTTATGTCTACTTGGCTCCTGATCTTTGCTCCAGCTAAGAGTAGAGGCTCCATCATTTTGAGTCGGGCCATCTCGATCGGCCATAGCTCTATTGGAATCCCGTTTATATGGACCTTTCCGTTTCCTGGCCTAATAATTGCTGTTGCAATAGCTCTCTTCCTCTTACCCGTAGATATCGTAATTTTCTTGATCACTGCACCTCACCCTTCCATCCGAGCTCTTTTGCTATCCTACCTAGTTCCACGTATCCCCTAGCTAGTCTTGAGGCGTCTGCCTCCTTAAACCTTACAAGTTCCTTATTCTTAAACTCGTCGGGAACCCCTATGTAGACTTTGAGCCGTTTGAAGGCTTCACGTCCCCTCTTGTTGTGCTTAGGAAGCATTCCTTTCACTGTACTCTTGAATAATCTTACCGGACTACGTGGACGTTTCGGCCTCCACTTATGCTTGTGGTGGCTTCTAATTGGAAGGATCGTCTGCTTATACTGTTTTACAACTTCGCTAGGTCTCCCGCTTACAACAATCTTCTCGACGTTTACTACTATTATGTTCTCACCTTTTAAGAGTTTCTTGGCTATTATGCTTGCAAGCCTGCCTAGGACATGGCCTGTTCCATCAACCACGATTACTTTTTGTTTCTCTGCTTGCTGACTCATCTTGTTCCACCTCCTAGACTATTATTCTTGCATTCGATGCCTTGGGATACTTTCGGGCAGCCTCCTGTAGAGTTAGGGCTTCACTACCAGCCATTTTTATTTTCTCTAGTGCTGTCTTCGAGAAGCTTAATGCAGCAATTGTTACCTTTTTCTCTATTTTTCCTGCTCCTAGGACTTTTCCTGGGACTATTATTATTTCTCCTTCTCTGGCATATCTATTGATCTTAGACAGGTTGACAGCGACTCTCTGCCTTGTAGGTTTGAGTAATAGTTCTGCTACTTTTATCCAAGCATTTGAACCTTCTCTCTTACCTGTCTTTTTTAGATTCTCCGCCGTTTTCCTAACTAGTATATTTGTGGGCCCTGTCCTCTTCATTGCCTTTCCACCACTCCTGCTTTCTTCACAGCCTCCAGTACCTTTTTAACGCGTGTCTCAAGGGTATTAATAGACTCTGCGACTAATATTTCGGGGCGAAGGGCCCCTGTGGTTTCAACTGTGAGTAACAATCTATTTTCATCATAATATAATTTTACCGCGTCCCCACAGATATCCTTCGAGTCCGCACAGTATCTTAATGCACTGGTATTGATATTTCTCTTATATTCGATAACTCCTTTCTCTCCTTTAGAAAGCTTCTCTGCAAGATCCGGGTACGCCTCAACACACTTGATGCATCCTTCACTTGCCTTTGATCCGTCATATTCTACTCTTGGCAGGTATTGAAGTATTGAGACTGATGCCGGCATCCATTTTCCGTGTTCCACTCCTCTTCCGAGCCTGGCATATGCTACCATATGAATCCTTTGACCTGGAGCCAGGTATACTATTGGTGTCTCTGGATAGATAGGTTTAACATCTGGATCACTTATAATAAGATCTGAGGCCTTTATGTACACACCAGTATCTGCATCGTCGCTCAGCGACTTCTCTAAGAATATCTCAACGAAACAGGATGAATCCTTTTCATCAGCATTCTTGCATTCCTCAGGACTCCTATATTTCTTTATCGCTTCGTTAGAATCAAATACTATGAGGCCAAGTCTATGCGCGATTATTTCATCTGGTACACCCGTATTATTGTCATAAAAGTATGCGAAGTCTATCGCCATAGTGGGGACATGAGATAACACTGTTCTACGCACACCGTTCAGTAGGGATAGATTATAGCCCTCAACGTACACTGTAATTCTCTGCTCGTTTAGAGATAGTATTTCGAGACTTCTTTTCTTTTCCACCAGAAACCACCACAACGAATAACTCTAGTTGGAAGATAATAATTGGATGTGTTTTTGGTAAAAAGGCGGGCTAGACTCTTCTACCTCTTCTACCGCCTGGTCTCCTCGTAGTATCATGCGGTATCGGGGTTACGTCTTCAATTCTTCCTATAATGAATCCTGCTCTGGCAAGAGCCCTTATAGCGGCTTGGGCTCCTGGGCCAGGAGTCTTAGGACCGTGCCCTCCTGGAGCCCTTACTTTGATATGCACAGCTACTATTCCTCTTGCCATGGCCTGTTGTGCTGCTCTGCTTGCAGCAATCATAGCCGCATATGGACTTGGCTTCTCCCTGTCGGCTCTAACAACCATGCCCCCTGAGACTCTTGCAACTGTCTCTGCTCCGGTTAGATCTGTTATATGTACTATTGTGTTGTTGAAGCTGCTGTAGATATGGACTACGCCCCATTTAAGGTCTCTTCCAGCGAATGCCATCTTCTTCTCCCCCTAGGTCTCTTCACTGTGCTTCTTGTTCTTTATATGGACTTCCTGGAGCGTATCCTACGAGGTCTTCTTCGTCTCTTCTAACCAGGTATCCAGGGCTGGTTACCCGTCTTCCCCCAATGGCTATGTGGCCATGGACTATTAGTTGTCTCGCATGGTATATTGACTTGGCAAGACCCTTCTTGTGCACGATCGTCTGTAGCCTCCTCTCGAGTATGTGTTCTGCTGTTAATCCGAGAATCTCGTCTAGAGTTGCATCTTTTTCTATAAGTCCCATTATGTATAGCTTCTCCAGGAGTACTCTTGTAGCTTTCTCTCTTTCTCCCTCAGGTATAGCAAGCAGGTTTCTTGCGCGGTGCCTTAGTTTTCTTGCCATAGTCTCTGCTTTCCAGAGCTCTCTCTTGTTCTTCAACCCGTATTTTCCGACAAGCTCTATTTCTTTTAGGAGTCTTTCTTTAATCCATGGATGTTTTGGCCCCTCCCATTTTTTCCGTGGCTTTCTAGGGTCTCCCATTTCTTATCACCTCTTCTTCTTTACTCCTACTGTCATTCCTAGTCTACCTGTTGTTCTAGTCCTCTGTCCTCTTACCTTGAGTCCTATTCTGTGTCTTACGCCTCTCCAACTGCCTATTCGTATTTCTCTCTCTATGTCTCTTCTTGCGTGGAATATTAGTTCGGATCCTATCAGGTGCTTATCCTTTCCTGTTTCGTAGTCTTTTCTGCGATTATACATCCATGCTGGAAGTCCGAGCTGTGTAATGTCCCTTACTACTTCTTCTAGTTTCCTTAACTCGGACTCCGTGAGGAATCCAGTTCTCATAAACGGATCCAAGCCCAATAGCCTGGTTATTGCAAGAGCCGTAGTGTATCCGATTCCTTTTATTTCAGATAATCCGTATACGAGTTTTAGTTTTCCATTTATGTCGGTGCCAGCAATTCTGACTATGTATTTGAATTGTCTGTTCTCAGCCACTCGTCTGCACCCGCATACCTCTAGCTACCTTGGTGGGTTTTTGATATCCAGGGGAAATAAAGGGCTATGGTTAGACTCCGGCTTTGCTGCGTAGCTCCTTCACCTTTTCGACTATCTCGTTTACTAGCGATGCTGCTGCTCCTGGATCAATTATTGCTGCTGATGCCGCCTGTACCTCTATTCCTGCTGCCTCTCCTAGTTTCTTCTTGCTAGGCACGTAGACATATGGTATCTTCTTTTCATCACATAGTATTGGTAGATGTGCCACTATCTCTGGTGGATCCACGTCTTCTGCTATGATTACTATTTTTGCTATTCCACGCTCACATGCTTTTGTTGTCTCGTTCGTTCCCTTCTTAACCTTTCCTGATTCTCGCGCTTTTCTTACTGCTTCGTATACTTTCTCCGCGAGTTCCTCTGGAACCTCGAACCTCACATAGAATGGCTTGCTCATATTCATCCTCCTCCCCGAACGGGTCGTCTCTTCGAACCTTGTTAGTATCGTTGTCGACTATTTAAATATCGCTGTCGGCCATTAAGTGGGAACTTGGAGGGGTGATATTGTTGGCATGTTTAGAGGGGCTAGGTCCTGGAGAGAAGGCTCCCGAAATAGTTAATGCTATTATCGAAATACCAATGAATAGCAGTGTTAAGTACGAGTTTGACAAGGAAAAGTGCCTTGTCGCTGTTGATAGATTCTTATACACTAGCATGTCTTATCCATTTAACTACGGCTTTATACCTGGGACGCTGGAAGAAGACGGAGACCCGGTAGATATCCTAGTAATAAGTAGGGAACCAGTATATCCGGGAAGCCTCATAGAAGTAGTGCCTATAGCAGTGCTCAACATGGAAGACGAGGAAGGCCTTGACTGGAAAATAGTAGCGGTTCCAAAACCTAAGCTCGACCCACTATACAGGAACTGGACTGATGTAGACTCCATACCAGAGGCCCTAAAAGCTAAGATAAAACACTTCTTCGAACACTATAAAGAACTCGAGCCAGGTAAATGGGTCAAGGTAAAGGGATGGGAGGGCAAAGAAAAAGCACTAGAAATTATCAGAAAGGCAATAGAAAGATACAACACAAAGTAAAGATGATGTTTGTTTTCTTTTCCCCGAACCTTATATTTTTATCTTTAGGAACAGGCTCCTAGTAGTTTTATCAGTCTGTAGAATGAATATAGCTTTATGAACCGGTGCACTAGAATGCTGAGAGCACTAAATTACGCTGATGTCACGAATACAGGAGCTATACTACTGGGCGAGAACGTTGTAGCCGACGCATTCCATCAAAGATTAATTAGAGTAATTACTCACGCTCATCATGACCATATACGGGGCCTAGGCCAAAGTTTCAAAAACAGTCTATTTGTTATTGCAACGCCTACGACATTCAAATTCCTATCTATCTATGGTAGAAAGCTATACCGCGAGAAGATTCTCGAGCTACCTTATCGTAAACCCGTAGAGATAGATGGTGAAACAATTACACTCTATCCAGCCAGACACATACCAGGTAGTGCCCAGGTAGTCGTCGAAGGAAATAATTATCGGGTCGGTTATACCGGTGATTTCAAGGTACCTGGGACTCCACCACTACAGGATCTAGATGTTCTAGTCATCGATGCTACGTACGGGAGTCCGCGAGTAGAGCGCAGGTGGAGTGATTGGGAAGCACTAGCTTACTTGAAACAGTTAATCGATGAGAAGATCCATGAAGGCCCTATTTGGATATATGGCTATAACGGGAAGCTCCAAGAAGTAATGTTCGAACTCCGGTCAAGGGGTATTGAGTATCCTTTCTACGCTGATAATAAAACTAGGAAACTAGCCGAAATAGCTTCTGAACATTATGGAAAGACCATTAGGGACCTGTATACGTTTGCATCTGATAACCTCGAGCCTGGATCTGTAATATTTCTTACCACTAGCAAGAAAAAATACTACATCAAGTATCCTGGTATTCATATTATTCTAACCGGATGGGAGCTTAGAGCCCCTGTCGTACAGATAGGTAGAAATATGTTTAACGTTTCTTTCAGCGATCATGCAACCTTTAAAGAGATAATTGAATATGTGCGTGAAGCAAAGCCTCGTCATGTAATAATTGATGGATTTAGAGGAACAGATACTATATTTACAGCCAAGTATATTGAGAATATACTTGGCATAAGCGCCATCGTTAGACCATAAAGGAGGAAAGTTACTGATGGCGACAAACCCTGTGATTGGAGATCATAGTTTTCCAGAAGGAATATCCGTTAAGGAACTAGAATTATTTAGAGATCAGCTTATCAGCTTGGGACAACACTCCGCTAAGGGACCCTTAGTATTATTTCTGTCCTTGCCTATATTATTCATAGCCTATGTTATAAATCATGAAGTATACTCTCTAGTTCTTGGTGCTGTAGCAGTCGGAATAGCATTTGTAGGGGGATTTCTACAATACACGTATTTGTTGTCTCTCAAGAAATTTTTAAAAATATATCACGGTGAGAAATTATCCTTCACTGATTTCATTAAATCGGCTTTAACAACATCCTTATACATTGTCGGAATAGGAATCGCTCTATCTCATAGTATCAGTATACGTGTTGGAGAGTTAATCGCCCGTGAAAGAAAGGAACTTCGTCGTCCTTGCGAGGCAGCATTGTTAGATATTATTGTGAGTCTTGGCATTGAATTATATAGAGTGCAGTCATGTGTTATCAGAGAAATTGTTGGGCTTCTCACGATGTGGCTCGATACTGCCTCTATAAATCTCGGCGCCGAACGAGATGACCGGGAGGAAGAGTCTGGGGACGGTTTTAACTATTCTCTCGTCTAGTATAATTCTCCATGTGTTGTCACATGATTGGCACCATGCAAGGCCAAGACGCCTATCTTTTTTTCCCGTGAACACTCCTAGTGACAATGGATCCTTATTACCGCAGAAAGGACATGTTAAAACACCTTTGGAGACTCTCCACTTGTATCCACAGAAGGGACATATCATATAGTATCCTGTGCTTTCTTGAGTCATTGTCCTAGTTGTAGCACCGCACACTTGGCACCTGTCCGTTACCAAATTAATTATTCCGTGTTGGATCTCTTCGTGTTCTGCTTTTAGTCGAGCTATTGCTTGTATCACAATAAATAGTAGTTTTGCCTCGTTGTTCTCAATGTTCCCTGTTAGAAAATCTTTTAATGCCTGTTCAATGTCGTCAACCGGTATCTCAAGTTTTTTCGACGCGATACTAACTAATTCCGCAAGAAATCCGTCACTAAAAATCGTGTCTATAATTACCAATAGGTCTTTGTCAAGGATTTCGTCACTTGCAAACCTTTCCCTGGCAATTTTCATGAGTTCTTGTTCTATCTCTTCTACTAGAAGGCTTTTTTCTAGATCTATCGTTCCTCCCTTTAGCAAGTGCTTGTATCTGTATATAGCTGACTTAAGCTTCTCTATTTCGCTATCCAATGCAGTTACCCCGCTCGCTAGCTAACTTTTCTAATATTGCTGGTATTCCGAGTTTATCATTCCAGAGTATATGTGGCATTATAGCCAACCTTATTCCACGATGTCTGGGACACTGATATAGCTTGATACACTTATTAGTAGCTACTCTAAGGATATTCTCATAAGCTTCGTGAGTGAGACAGACTATGGGTGTCATAACTTCATGTACGGGTATGTATCCTGATCCCCAGAGGAAGCTGACGAGTTTATCTGTATAACTTAATAGTTCTTTTGCCAGAGTTTCTACATCTCCAAACCGCATCTTCAAAATGTCTAAAGCTACATTTGCTGCGAATACTGTGCATCCTGGCCGGCTACCAAGTAGTCCAAACTGTCTTTTACTGGGTATATATGGGCTCTCGAAATACAGTGATTCTATCACGTCGTTATCAGATGCGAGTAGGACTCCTGCAGGAATAGGGGCTTCAGGTATCTTATGGAGGTCTACCGCTAGTGTCGAAGCAACATTATCAAGCTCTATTCTTACCGGCTTCCTCAGATACCGCATAATATAGCCGGCGAACGCTGCATCTATATGCAGTCCCGCCTCCTTCTTCTTAGCAATCTCGTAGATCTCGTTTACAGGATCAACATAGCCCGTTTCTGTTGTGCCTATCGTGGCAACTATAACATCTTTTTCTGTTATACTTTTGTCAAGATTGTCTACAGCAGGCTCATACCCTTTTCTAGTCTTTAAAATAAGCGTCTCTAGTCCAAGAAGCTTTGCTGCTTTTAGAACACTATAATGAACTGTATCGAAAACAACGACTCGTTTCTTCCCGTTTTGTCTCCAGTAGTAGAGCGATAGGATATTTGATTCAGTTGCACCACTTGTAATCATCCCCGACGTCTTATATCCTAATACGTCTAATGATACTCTCGTTATCAACTTTTCGAGACTGTCTTCTAGACCATTATACGACTCTGGGTCTCCTAAGTTCGTATGGAGTTTTGCCCTACACATTTCCCTGACTGGTGGAAGAGGATCTGCTATCATCCCGCCAATTACTCTTATCTCGCGGCATCCATGTCGTCTTTCCATCTTTGTCGCCCATTCTCCTGCGTATTCCCTTTCCTCAAGCCTCCCTACGTGGGATTTCCTAGTAGATCCATTGATACCCAAAACTCATATTAAGTTATAATATTATTATAGTAAGAAGATAACCTGAGTTCCCAATTACTAAATCAAACATACAAAGAAAGCGAACCAGGGAAAAAGTGTTATGCTATGGGAAGGGTATCGAGAATATTAGAGGCGCAATAAATCCGAACGCTAGTATAATAATGGCTGACAGCATGACGGCAGCTTCAATATGTTTTGGTACTTGTGTCTCGTTTTCTCCCTCGGATACAATGTCTCTCGCCATCTTAACATAATATGCGCTACTTATTGCGCTGTTTATCATGGCCGCCACTACTAGTAGGATTGAGAACCCTGCTACCGCTATGAACATGTATAATTTGCCCCAGAATCCTAGCATTGGAGGCATTCCTAGAAGGCTGAATAATAGTATTCCTGCGGCCGCTCCTGCTATTTTATTCGATGATAGCAGGCCTCTTAGACGGTCCTGGCTAGTTTCTACTGATGTTAGCGAGAAGAGTGGTGCTTTTGCCAGGCCATATGCGACTGCTTGCAGTGCAATTGCGGCGAAGGCATAGTTTGCTAATGTCGAGTCTCGTGGCGTGAAGTAAGCTAGCGCAGCTAGTGCTGCTAGTATGTATCCTATTTGCGCGATGCTACTATAGGACAGCAGTGCTCTTAGATCTCTTGTTGTCAGTGCTGCTATGTTTCCATAGGTCATTGTTGCCACAGCTAGGATTCCGAATACATATGCCAGTGTTGTAGCTGGCTGTAGGCTTTGAAGTATTGGTGTACCCATGGAGACTACTGTTCCTCCTGCGAGCGCATATGTTATCTTTGCTAAGAGCCCTATGAATCCCAGTTTTATTACGCCAGCTACTACTGATACTACTCTTCCATCAGCCCTTCCATAAACGCTGGGGATCCACCAGTGGAAGGGGGCGATACCTGTCTTGAATCCGAGCGCGGCTATTACTGTTGCTAGTGCTAATCCTGAGATCTTGTCAAGGGTTAAGGGCGCCAGTGAGAATGAGCCTAGGCCCTGCTGGCTTGCAAGGGCTGTGTCGATTGCTATCCATACTGCAAGGAATAAGGTTGCTACTGCTCCGATCATTATATATCGTATTGCTGCGGCGCGGCTGTTCTTTTCTGGCGGTAGTGCTATGTACACGTAACTTATTACTGATACTAGTAGCCATGCGGCCAGTATTAGGAGTGCGTCGTTCGCTCCTGTTATTATAAATATACCAAATAGTACGAATGGGAGTAGGCTGTAGTAGCCTGGACTGCTCTCCCATATTAGAGGGTCTTCGCCTGCTGCTAGTAGGGAGAGTGCCGCGGTTAATGATGCACCTAGCCATATGAATGCGGTGAATGAGTCGTGTACTAGTAAGCCGTTATAGAATTGGATTTGTCCTTTGATTGTTGTATTGTATAGTAGTAATGTTGAGCCTATCGCTGATAATAGTACGCTTAGCCATGCTAGAGCTGGAATTAGTTTTGACACCCGGCTTTTATAGACTGCTATTACGGGTATTATTAGGCCGAGCGCGACTATTGCATAGTTAATTATCAATACTGGATCATTCATGGATCTTCACCCCCATATTATGTAGAGTACTAGTAGTATGATGGATACGAAGTACATGTAGAGCATTAGATAATAATCGGTCTTTCCTCTATGTAGTGCTCTTAGACCGGCTGCTCCTAGCGCGAATACTGCTGGTATAGCTGCATGATAAGCTAGGTCTATGACGTGGTCTATGCCAGCTAGTATCATTGATATTCCTGCGAATCCTCCTACTATTACGATGTATATTAGTGCATTAATGTACCATCTATCGAATAGGAAGTCATGAACAGCTCTTGCTATGGTGTTCTTTTCTAGTATTGAGTCGAAGTCTACCTTTAGTGCCATGTATATCACTGCTACGGCGATGAAGTTTACAGCCACCCATCCTAGCGTTATGATTGTTCCTGTTGCAGCTATTGATACTTGGTATAGTTCCTTAACAGCATCTACTGCCAGTGCTATTCCTAGCGTCTCAGAGATTCCTTTTGCTAGTTCTGGATAGACCCATGTCCATGCTAATCCCATCACTAGGGCAAGTATTGCTAGGAACGTGTACGGAGCTAGCATAAGGATTGGTGCTTCGTGCGGGTGGCCGTGTCCTTCTTTCTTTGGAGGCAAGTGCATTACTCTTAGTATCATTCTAAGAGTGTACGCTGCTGTGAGGCCTGCCGTTATCACTCCGAGAGCATAGACCCACACGAGGTGGGCTTCTTCGGCTGCTTTAAGTGTTAGTTCCTTTGAGAAGAAGCCGCTTAGAGGAGGTATAGCCATCAGGCTGAGGCCTGCTAGCCACATTGCTATTGCTGTAACCTTCATATATTTCGCGTATTCACCCATGTAGTCTATGAATCTGCTGTGTGCGGCGTGTATTAGCCAGCCTGCTATTAGGAAGAGTGCAGCTTTGAATACTGCGTGGCTCATAAGGTGTGATAGTCCAGCTACTACTCCTAGTGCTGCAGCCTCGTGTGCATGGGAAACTAGTGCTCCTGCAGCAGCTACTCCGATGAACATGTATCCTAGCTGGCTTGCAGTCGAGTAGGCTAGGATTAGCTTAAGCTCGTTGGATACTAGTGCCATTGTAGCCATCATGAAAGCTGTTATTGCTCCGAGACCTGCTATTATTACGAAGTATGTCTGCAGCTGTGAGGCTACTAGTGGGAGAGACGCACCTAGTAGGAAGACTGGAGCCATCCTTAGCATAAAGTATACTCCTGCTTTCACCATTGTAGCCGCGTGTATCAGTGCTGATACCGGCGTCGGACCAGTCATAGCTGTTACAAGCCATTCTTGGAACGGGAACTGTGCGCTCTTTGCGAGTGCCCCTAGTGTGAATACTAGGAGGAGTGCTGTTAGTACTCCTTTGGAAGCTAGTGTTGCTAGCCACCCGGTGTCTGCGGCGAGATCGGGTATGGTGAAAGTTCCTGTTAGGAGGTATAGCCCAGCCATTCCTATGAGGAGTCCCACGTCTCCTATCCTCGTGAACATCAGGGCTCTTACTCCGCTGTGGCTGGGCTCGAAATACATTGGTGTTCCAAATGCTTTTCTGCCTGGTACTCCTACCCAGTATTCTTCTTCGTCTGTGTACCAATGTCCTATTAGGGCATAGCTTGCTATTCCAGTGCCCTCCCATCCGATGAACATCAAGACTAGGTTATCGGCGGTTACTAGGAGTAGCATGCTTGCTACGAAGAATGTGAAGAAGAAGAAGTATCTCTGTACTCCCCAGTCGCCCTTCATATATTCGGTGCTGTAGATTGCTATTAGTAGGCTTAAGAAGCTGACTATAACTGCCATTATTGCTCCGAGACCATCTAGGTATACTCCTATACCTATGTTTATCCAAGGCACCCATTTGATGCTACTGGCCGCGTATATTATTTCGCCGCCTAGTATTTTTCCTAGAGCCATGAATGATACTATGGTTGAAAGTGCTATTGACGCGACGCTCCCCCATCCATAGATTTTCTCGTTCTTTACTCCTATGAAGTAGAGTATTGCTAGTATAGCTGCTCCTAGATATGAGAACCCCCATATGAGGGCCCAGGGCATGAGACTTGCGTTCGGCTCAACTACTAATCCGGTCCCTGTTAACTCCATACTCCACCACCTCCTATCCTATGAGAGAGGCAACAAGTTCGGATGCTTGTTGGAGCGGCGACATGAGCGGTGCTACTATTAGGAAGAAGACCACGCCTAGCACTGCTAGAACTATTACCGCATACTTGAAGCCATCCATTACTTCTTGGGGTACCTGTTCTTTGAGTTGGCCATAGAATATTTTTCTCATTGTTATGAATGCGTAGGCTGCACTGATGCCGAAAGATAATATGAGTACTGTTGCCACAACAATAACGTTATCCACTGTGGTTAGTGGTATTGCTTTGACTACTCCTATGGTTATAAGTAACTCGCTCCACATGCCTATTGTAGGCGGCATTCCTACTAGGTGCATGAATCCTAGTAGAGCCGCAGCTGCCATTAGAGGATATGCTCTGGCTAGGCCTCCCATTTTTGTTATATTTCGAAGTCCATGGAGCTCCGTTATGAAGACTCCTGCTACCATGAAGAGGACTGCTTTTCCTATTGCGTGGGTAAAGTAATGTAGTATTGCTCCTCCAATACCGTATGCAGATAGTGTTGCTATTCCTAGTAGTAGGTAGCCCATCTGGCTAACGCTTGAATACGCAAGGAATCTCTTGAAGTCTGTTTGTCTTAGTGCGACTAGTCCTCCATAGATTATGGTTATGATTGCCAGGCCGAGTAAATAGTAATGTATTTTGTATATTACTTCTGGGAATAATGGGAATGCGAATCTAATGAATGCATATCCAGCTATACCGATTAGGTTCGGGGATAATAGTGCTGATACAGGTGTTGGAGCTTCGGCGTGTGCGTAGGGGAGCCACATGTGGACGCCAAAGACTGCCATCTTTATGAAGAGACCTACTATTATTGCTGCCGCGGCGATCTTGTATGCCGATCCTATTGTTGTGCTCGCTGGCGCAATATATGATATTACACCTGTATTTGATATTGTGAGTATGTCGAAGCTACCTGCTTTGACTCCATAGTATAATACTCCGGCTATGAACAATGCCCCGGCTACATGTGTCCAGATGAAGTATAGTAATGAGATCTTTCTTCTGTCTCCATATCCATAGTAAGCGATTAGCAAGAATGATGATATCAGGCTGACTTCTAGGAAGAAGTAGAAGAATATCAGGTTGTTGGCTAAAGCCATACCGAGCATTGACACCGCGAATACATTATATAGGAAGTAGTATGCTCCAATGCTGGGAGCTTTTTCTCCTTCACTATGCATTTCCTCTATTCTGACGGTCATATACTTGTATCCATAGATCGCTACGAATGCTGTTACGAGTGATATGCCGAGTATTATTGGAGCTGATAGACCGTCTAAGACTAGGGCAAAGGTACCTAGCTTGTATTTGGTTAAGTCTATCGCTATCGGGTCTACTATTCCTTCGGCAATGTTAACATTCGCCCAATAGTGTCCAAGCGCCAGCGTAGGTATTATCAGCGATATTGCTGATAATTTGGCTATTAATGATCCTTTTCTCTCTCCTAGGATTAGTCCTAGTAGGCCGACTAGGACTGGAAGCAGGATGCTAATGTACCAGACAGGTATTTTCGCGTACACTCCTTACACCCCCTCCTCTTCGAGAGCCGAGGAGTCCAGTGCTTTCGCCACCCTATAGTATGCGGCTATCACGGCAACGATTACGATGACTTCTCCTGCAACCACTGATATTAGGATGATGGAGAACGCAGCTAGACTAGCAGGGCTTAGCGCAGATAGTACAATTATTGCTAGGAGAACAGCATTGAATAATATCTCTATTGATAATAGCTGTCGTATAAAGCTCTTTGAATACGTCATTCCGTACGCTGCTATTGCAGCCATGAACGCGGAAGTTATCAGGGCGATCCCCGCTATTGTAACATCAACTAATGCCACGGCTCTTCACCCCCTCCTTGCTATAGCTATTGCTTCGATCAGCGTCGCTGCAAGAGCCAATAGTATTATTCCGATGACTAGAGAGTGACTTTCTAGGATTGAAGCCGATACATCAGTGACACTAATGTTAGAGGGTCTAACATATCCGAGATATGCTGCCATCGCTGTTACTAAGAGGAACAGTGAGGCTCCTACTGCTCCTGCCGTAAAGTATCCTTTGGACTCGTCTACAGGCTCTTTAGTTTTGCCTCCGAGCATCGATACTGTGATTATTATGAACATAACTGCTGCACCCACATAAACTACTACAAGAAACGCTGCTACCAGATAGTATCCGAGGAACGCAATCATTATCGCATTCAATATTCCTAATATTGCGAGAGAGCTGCTGGCATATACGAGATCTTTGCTTCTCACTATCAGTATAGATATGAATAACATGAAGGCCCCTGTTATGGCTGCCAGTATTGGTAATGCTCCTCCCGTCATTGCTTCTCACCTTCCTCCTTTATCCTGACCTTGACTAGACCCATTTTCTCGTCTACCACGTACTTCACGGGAAGGCCTTGTTTCTCAGTATCCCATTCGGGCTCCTTTTGGAATTCTTCGAGATCCAGATCCATGACATCCATTGTCTCGTAGACTACGTCGTGGTATGGTACATGATAAAGTGCCTCTGTTGGACACACGTCTACACAGTAGCCACAGAATATACATCTATTGTAGTTGATGATGGGCCATAGCTTCATCCTTGTTTTGCCTGTCTTTGGATCAGTGAACGGTAGTCTTATGAGTCTCATCGCCGCTGCAGGACATATTCTCGCACAGGAACCACAGTTTATACATTTATCTTTGCGAAGTACTATGAAGCCTCGATAACCTTCTTTGAGCTTAATGTACTCCTTTGGGTATATCAGTGTGAATCGTTGAGGGTTGAAGAAGAATTTTACTCCTATTGCTATTGCTTCTATATTGCCCTTGAATTTTGAGAATATTCCTCCTCTACTCGGAACCTGTTTACTCACAGGCTTAGCTGGCATCCTATTTCCACCTCCTAAATAATCCCGAGATAGGCCTCGAGGAGGCCTAGCCCGAATCCTAGCACTGCTAGAGGGAACAGTATTTTCCAGGCGATATCTAGGGCTTGGTCAAGCCTATAACGTCCGTATACTGCTCTAAAGAAGCTGAATATCATCATGAGTATTGTGGCTTTTACAAGTATCACTATGCTAGGCACAAGGTAGCCGGCTATGAATCCTTCTCCAGGAGTGTATGGTTTCCATCCTCCAAGGAATACTACGGCTATCATTATAGAGAATATCATTCTTTTCAAGTATGCCGCTCCCATGTTCATTCCATAGACGAGGCCGGAGTATTCTGTGAAGGCACCCGCCACTACCTCGTGCTCTGACTCGGCGATCTCGAATGGGAACCCGCTTGTCGACAGTAGAACTCCTATGAACGCCGCAGCAAACGCAAGTGGATTGAGTATTATAAACCATTTTACACCGCTTTGGGCTTCAACGATATCGACTAGGTTAAAGCTTCCTGTAATTGCTCCTGCTGATAGAAATGCGAGTACTGCAACTAGCTCATAAGCTGTTATAAGATATGCTTCTCTCATACCACCTATTACCGAGAACTTGTTGTTGCTCGCCCATCCGCTTAGAATTATGAATAGAGGGGAGAGTGTTAGTAATGCAAGCGATATTATGAGACTATACGACATGTCTATCGGGAAGTATGCTTCGATCGATGTAAATGGTATGGCTACTACCGGCACGATTGATAGTATTAGTGCAGCTAGTGGAGCTACTATGAAGGGGAACTTATCGACCGTTTTTGGAATTATTACTTCTTGGAACATGTATCGCATAAGGTCTGCTACTAGCTGCAGGCCACCGGCAATTTTAGGAGATACATGATAGGGCCCTATCCTTCTCTGGACTCTAGCAGCTGTTTTTCTCTCGAACCATAATATGAATATTACTACTCCTAATGGTACGATGAGCCCTAATACGATGAGTTGCCAGAGGGGAGGCCATGTTATAATTTTAATTATTATATCGAGTATTCCACTCATACACCGTCACCCCTCCTACCTATCTGCCTCGGGCGGGAAGTAGTCTATGCTTCCATAGATTGCTGGGAGATCCATGACCCTGTGTCCTGGGACTATGTACTTGTAGACAAGCGCGTTTCTCGCAGAAGCAGAATGTATCCTTATCCTATATGGTTTGTTTCCTCCATTGCTCTCAACATAGTAGGAGATCTCTCCTCTCGCTGTTTCCGCTCTTTCATATGCTTTTCCGGCTGGAACCTTCATTATGGCGTATACTGCTCCTAGTTTGGCTCTTCCTGTTTCCTCGAAGATCTTCTTGTATAGAGGTGGAGCGGTCTTCCAGAACTTGTCGTGTAGAATAGGTGTTCTTGGATGCTTGTCTAGCCAGTCTGCTACTTGTTCTAGGATATTGAGGCTCTGTTTTATTTCTTCTACTCTCTGCCATACTCTAGCATAAGCGTCTCCTTCCTGGAATACAGGTATCTCGAAGTCTAGCTGATCATATACCTCATATGGATGATTCAGCCTTACATCATATTTTACGCCGCTCGCTCTCAGGTTTGGACCTGTTATTCCGAGCTCAATTGCCAAGTTCTTTGGTATAACTCCGACGTCTTCTAGTCTAGCACGTATAACGGGGTTATCCACGAATATCTTTCTGTAGTCTTCAAGACGCTTTCTCATGTATCTGATTGCTTTCCTGAGAGAGTCTGTGAAGCCTGCCGGTACATCGCGTCTAACTCCTCCAAATACTGGGTAGGAGTGTGTAAGTCTGGCTCCTGTAAGCCATTCGGCGAGTTCTACCCATACTTCTCTATCGCCGAAGGGCCACATGTACATGGTAGAGTGTCCGAGGAACACTCCAAATATACCGAAACCGTATAGGAATGCGGCTATCCTGTTGATCTCACATAGTAGGACTCTTAGATACTTGGCCCTCTCTGGGGCCTCTATATCCATCAGCTTCTCCACGGCCCTGACATATGGGAGAGTTACATTACAGGCGTCGTGTATAGCCATTCTCTCAAATAATGGGATTCCTTTGATCCAGGTTCTTACCTCTGATAGTTTTTCCATTGTCCTGTGAACATATCCCATGTCGGGATCTGCTTCTACTATTACGTCTCCATCTACCCTTATGACTATTCTCATATGTCCGCTTCCAGGATGTTGTGGTCCTATGAATATCTCATAGAGGTCTTTTCCTATCTTTCTACTCCACATTCCGGGAAGTTTCAAGTCATTGAATCCTACCTGGGCTCCCTGAGTCCTAATAATACCGCTCATCACATTCACCTCATTATTTCTTTTTCGCAATGATTTCAGGATCTTCTTTAACGACGAAATCTTTTCTGAGAGGCTTCAGCTCTGCCACTGGAGGGGAAAGCAGCACTGGTCTTAGATCTGGGTGTCCTTCGAAGGTTATTCCAAATGCTTCGTATGCTTCTCTCTCTTGGAAGTCTGCCGAGGTGTAGATATAGTAGAGTGTCTTGGTGACTGGCTTATCTCTGGGTATATTATACGCGATTCCTACTATGTAATAGGATAATTCGAAGTTGTCATAGCTCCCTAGATTGTATATTATACGGAAGAATCCCTCTTTCATATAGTCGACTACTGTTAAGTCTTTGACATGATCAAAGCCGAATTCTTTCATTCTCTTCGCGACTTCTTCTATATTCTCCTTGTCTACTTCAACCTCAATGTAGTCGTTTTTCCATATCTTGATCTCCTTTGCAAAGTCTCCAAGCAACGACTTTATTCTCTCTACTAGTTCCTCTGGGACCATTCCTTTATCCCCTCCACCATGAGCACAGGTCTTCTTTTGGTATAACGTATTCCTTGTCGGGACGCCATCCCTCCTCGACGAATTTTGATGCTACCTGTTTTTCTCTAATCTTCTTTTGAAGCATGATGATCGATTTCGCTACGGACTCGGGTCTGGGAGGACATCCTGGTATATATACATCCACAGGAACAATCTGCCAAGGCCTCACTATATTATAACTATTATAGAATATGCCTCCATCGAGAGCACATGCGCCCATTGCAATAGCGAATTTTGGCTGAGGCATTTGTTCCCATACGATTCTGACCGCGCATGCCATTTTTTTCGTCACAGTTCCTTCGATGATAATCAGGTTAGTCTGCCTTGGACCAATCCATGGTAGGGCACCGTGCTGCTCGTTATCATAGCGAGGGCTCCACGCTGCAGCGAATTCACATCCACAACAGCTGGTTGTCAGGTGTATTGGCCATAGAGAGAAAGCAGTCCCCCAATCTACAAGTTTGCCTAGTTTCAGATCGCTCATTAATAGTTTTCTGGCTTTTCTTGCGGAAACATTTATGTTTCCTACGTATACCTTGCCCTCTCCATTTCCGTTCCCATCCATAATCATCACCTCAAATTCAGTCCAACATCCAAGACTGTATTCTCCTGGCTTCCCTCACCGCATATGCTAGGAGAGGAGCGTATACTGCTAGGAATACTCCATATATTACAAGCATACTTCCCAGGAGGTCTCGTGGAGTCGTCATTAGTATAGCGAGTAGGACTACAGCTGGTTCTACTGCAAGGAACATTATTAAGTATCCCAAGTACTGCATTGAGACCTTTGTCCTAGCCTCCTTGTATTTTAGCGGGTTTGCTGCTTCGTACCTCTCATACTTCCATGGCTCTTTCTCAACTATATCCTGTCTCGCTTTTGTAAGCTGTATTAGAATAATCACGACTAAGCCCATAACTGCTATGAGAATTATTGGTAGGACCACTAGTGCTGTTCCTGCTTTTACTAGGCTATCTCCTAGCAGTTCTAACATTCCATATCACCAGCCGGCTGGCAGGGGTGTTACCTGCCCTCATCTGTTAAAAATAAGAGAAGCTTAGTCAACTTATCAGTAGATAGAAATAAGTTGTATATACCATTTATTTTATTGCTACTTAAACCGTTTCGGAAAAGTTTTATCTTTAAGATAAAATTATTAGAATATATTATTATATGAAGAACGATCTATAAGATACTATTGGACGAAATTATTTATAAATAAATTATTATAAATAAAAAGGAGAGATATTAGTTGTGTTACGGGCCGATCAAGTCATTTAACTTAGGAGGTGACGGTGGCAGACCCTTCCTCTGTCTTATCTTCTTGATTAATTCGTCGAGCATAGTATCTGGTACCGGCGCCCACCTGCTGAATTCTACGCCCCAGAAGGCTCGTCCGGCAGTGGCGCTTCTAAGCTCTGCTGCGAGATCGAAGCTCTCGGATACTGGTACTTCTGCTATTACTCTAGCAAGCATGCCCTGGCTTAATACCTCTAGTATTCGTCCTCGTTTACGTGCAATAACGCTTGCTATTTGGCTCACATAGTCCATCGGTGTTCTTATGTCGAGTTTTTGTAGAGGTTCTAGTAGTGTTGGTCTTGCCGTTAGCATTCCGGCCCATATAGCGTTCTTTACTGCTGGGTAGATCTGTCCGGGTCCTCTGTGAACAGGGTCTTCGTGTATTGTTGCGTCATGTAGTATTACTTTGATTCCTCTAACTGGCTCTGCTGCTAGTGGTCCTTCCTTCGTGGCTAGTCTGAATGCTGCTAGGATTGTGTCTTTAACTTCTCTTAGGTGCTGTACACCGCTGGTCTTGTCAACGAAGATGTTGATTCCTTCGTCGATTGCCCAGATCTTCCTTGCTTCATCGTAGTCCCAT
>CAYROE010000006.1:0-35263 GCA_964425855.1 uncultured Desulfurococcales archaeon
ATCCTCCAGGCCTCTCAATGTTTTCCTGTCAGTGCCATTAGTATACCTATAGCCTTATAGGCCTCCACTCCCTGCCCTCTGTTTGGTCCTGTTCCTCCACTACGTTTCCAGTGGGGTATGCTTGCCGGCTTCGTGGTTGCAAATTCGACAGCTATCTCCCTAATCTTTTCGGCTGATACTCCGCTAACAGATTCTGCCCATTCAGGAGTGTATCCTTGGACCCTTTCCATTAGCAATTTGAACGCTGTTTTAACACGTGTACCATTGGTGTCCCCTTCCCATACTAGCTGGGGGCTAACTGCGGTGTCGAGTGGGACTATCTGGCCTTCTACCTTGTCGTAGACTAGGAAGTTTCCGTTCTCATCCTTTATGTACTGGTAGGTCTCTGGATCCACGAGGAGTGGCGCATTTGTGTATTTTAATAGAAAATCTTCGTCATAGAGTCCCTCGTTTATTATGACGTTTATCATTGCTAGTAGTACTGCGAGGTCAGTGCCTGGCTTGATAGGTATCCATTCTGTTGCTTTGCTGGCTGTCTCTGATAACCTGGGCTCAAATACTATTATCTTGGCTCCATTCTTCTTGGCGTGAGCAAATAGCCATGCGAAGGGGTTCTTCGACTTTCCTGCTCCCTGATCGAAGCCAAAAGCTAGGATTAGCTTAGCATTTCTCATATCTGAGTTTGGTACACCTCCGTACATTGGTTTGAGTGTCACGTCCCATGTCGAGTGGCAAGTTGTGTGGTGTTTTACAACGTTTGGTGTTCCTATTAGTTTGGCTAGCGCAGAACCCTTACTATGTCCTATGAATACTATTGATTGTGGGCCCCAGGTCTTGATTGCTTCTGCCATTTTATCGGCGATCTCTTCGAGTACCTCGTCCCAGCCTGCTTCTATCCATCCTGGATCTTTCACGCCTATAAGTTCGCCATTAGGTCCGCGCTCAAATCCTATCTCTGGATTAGTTCTTTTAAGAGGCTTCTTTAATCTATCTGGGTCATATAGCATCCTCAGAACAGTCTTTCCTTTGACGCAAGGTGTTCCATGGCTTACCCAGTCTTTCCTATCTCCTTCTATCTTTGCTAATCGGCCCTCGGGGGTGAGATAGCCTCTTAAGACACATCCTCCACCGCATATCCTGCATACGAAGTATCTCTCTTCTAGTTGTAGGGAGTCAATAGCTGTGAGGTTGGTCTCGTTTTTACGTAGGAATAATAGTTCGTCTACTCCGATAGTACCCGCTATGACTGCAGTAGCTGCTGAAAGCCTGAGAAAATCTCTTCTTGTCAATACTATTTTCGACACCACGATCACCAAAAATTCTTCCAATCATACATATACTCATGTATCTATATATGAAAATTATGGTTATATCCCTCCCACCAATCTCATATATATCTTATTTGGGAGAAATACATATATTATGCCAGAGTAAAATGAATAATTTATCCTTAAAACATAAAATAAATACTGATAAGAAATGACTAACGTCGAAATAGTTAAACTAATAATCCAAATAGTAAGCACAACTCTTGTCAGTCCACGTTATCCAGAATGGAGAAACAAGCTTAGATCGACAATTGACAATCTCCTTAACAAGCCGCTACTGGATTGCATAAATCTCCAAGACATACTCAGAAAAATGAAGAAACTTGCAGAAAACAGTGATAGTTTAGATCTAGAAAAAGAATACACGAGGCTTTTTATCAACGCCTTACAAGGAGTACAATGTCCTCCTTATGAGTCTGTTTATAGAAGTCCGAGACGCCTAATGTACCATGAGCCAATTATAAGGGATCTCACTAAATACATGAGGCTTGTGGATGTAAGTCTGGCTAAGGATAAAGCGGTGTCTCCTGATCACCTTGGAGTGCTTATTGAATTATTCTATCTCCTATACACTCATGGTTACGTTAAAGAAACTCAGATGTTATACAATGATCATATACGGTTCCTACTAGGTAAAATAGGAGTATGTCTTCGTGATAAGAGCCGATTAGAATTCTATAGAGTAGTTGGAGAGTTCTTCGAGGTACTAGGATACTGTATTCCGCGCATAGCCAAGATATAACTATGCTATCAGCTATTGATAACTATAAAACATAGGATACCTTCGAGGATATGATCCTTTAGTCTAGACTTACGGTAGGAAAAAGGTAATGAATATATTGTATGTAACAGGCTTACTGCTGGGCCTTGAAGGCCTTCGGGAAGGCCTTTACGACGTAGTAGATTATCAGTATTAGTGCTAGTCCTGCTATTACGTCCCCTATCATTCTCGCCCATATCGCTGTTATTATCGAGTCAAGTGTCCAGAACCCGTTGAGCGTTCCGTCAGGCAATACTAGGCTCTTGACATACCAGTAGCCGTACTCGCTACCGGTATCGAACTGGGCGTACATCATTACTCCTAGGCTTAGCAGTACCTGTAGGTAGAAACCTGCGGCTGCAATTACTATGGCTTTTCTTATCTTTGCTAGTGTAGCTTCGCCGAAGCCTCCTGCTAGGTAGAATGCTACTACCCACATCAATATTGTCGGTACGCCATATGCTAGCGGCATTGCTAGGTGTGCATGTACCATTGTCGCTTGTGTGCCATGTAGATAGTAGTTTACTATTGGCATATTGATGAGTCCTGCTCCGAATGCTACTACTCCTATCGCGCCTCCGAAGGCCGCTACCAGTATGAATGTTAGTATTGTTTTCTGGAGCTCCGTCTTTACTTCTCCCTTCTTCCAAAGTACTAGAGCGTATGCAATAACGAAGCCTATTGGGAGAACTTCTAGTGTTGATATGGCTGCTCCTAGGTACATCCAGAAGGTTGGCTCTCCTCCCCAATAGTAGTGATGGGCTGTTCCTATCATGCCCGTAGCTATCTCGAGGGTTGCGTCGATTCCTGCTACTGCTACTGCCAGTCTGGGAGGAACAAGTCCAGCAATTACTAGTAATATTAATAGTATGGGTATTACTATTGCTGGCCAGAATCCTTCTACGAATGCGTGTATTGTTATCCATCTAAAGTACTCGTCCACCGTAAAGTGCTTCCAGGGAGATATTATTGGTAATGCACCCACGAATGCTCCGAAAGCTGTTCCTCCCAGACCGATTGCTAGTATTTTTAGTAATGTGTTGAATGGATACTGGTTTTGTTTGGCTACTTTGTAAGTTACTATTGCGAGATAACCTACTAGGCCTGCTATTAGTAATAGCCATAGTGTTCCTGCACTAACGACAGGTCTTCCCTGGCTACCTACTATGAACCAGAGCGGGTCAGGTATCTTGCCTAGATAACTGGCCCATAGTCCTAGGAGTGCTAGGAGTGCTACTCCTCCTCCTGCTAAGAGTATCGCTGTTGCTTGTCCTTTTGATATCTTTAGTCCGAAGTATGGCAGGACGAATAGCGCGAAGCTGACCCATGTTACCGCTATCCATAGTATGGCTAGGTTATAGTGGAGGCCTCTGGCCACGTTGAATGGAAGGATGCCTGTTGTATCCAGTCCATAGAGTGTTGGTTCCGCGTATAGGTGCATCATGTAGCCTCCTAGGAGGCCTTGGATTAGGAGACCTAACGCTGCTAACACCATTCCCAATAGTGCTACTCTCTGGGTGGAGCTCGGTGCTGGTAGGCTGACCGTTATTCTTTCATCTCTCCAGTAGTCTATGAATTTTATAATTATGTATCCTATCATTGGCATTATTACTAGGAGTAGGAGGAAGATAGTAATCCATGTTGCCCTGGTCGTGTCGATTGTCTGTTCTACTAGTCCCGGCGTGTAGGGGAATCCGTTAGTGTATCCTTCTATTGCTATTAGGCCGGTCCACATGAAGTATGCTGTTACTTTTCTGATATCTTCGTCTGTGAGTAGGTTTTCTAGGGCTAGTCTGTCGTTTACGTACTGGTCTGTCCAAAGGTTCTTGTAGTAGTTATATAGGTTATCGTATGCTGTCTTAAGCGATGGATCTACAAGGTATATTGCTTGGTCTCCTGTCCCCTGTATGGTTACGAGGTTCTCTGTATTTGCTCCTGCACTCGTTGCAGCGTCTTGTATGAATTTTAACGCATAAGCAGTGTAATCCGTGCCAAAGTATCCTCCGAAGCCGAGGATACTACCGTAATCCTGTATACCGTATCTTTGCACAATATATTTTCCTTCAATTATATCATCATATGTGAAGAGTACAGTTCCATCTGTCGTTTTTACTTCTACTGGTATGGGTGCAAGGTTTTGGAAGGTGTATGCTGCTCCCGCAAAGTAGACAATATAGACGAAAATCGTTGCTGCTAATACCAGCTTTGCCCAGCCATTATTCCCATTGGATGCCATCAGCTACCACCTATAACGCTGGGGAATTCCTCTACTGATTAGCATAAAGTTTCCAGGAAGATAGAAGATGTTGTGGTTAACCAGGTTAACCAGACATTTTTAAGAGAGTTATACATATTAGTCTTTTAAACAATTGTATAGTAATAATGACTTGAATGGCTACAAATCGATAAATTTAATCAAAGGAAAAGGCTTGGAGTTGCCTTCGCATGAAGCTACTAGAAGTTATAATGTGGCAATGCGAGCTGATTAGAAAACTAGAAGCTGAAGATTACCTAGGCATGAGTCTTAGACGATGTCCAGAGAAAATAGAACACATTATCGTAAGCGATAATAAAATCAAGAACATCAACGTAAGGTGTGAGAATTGTGTCCTCGCTAAACTAATGAAATCTACACACATAATTGGCAGCCCTACAATAATAAACGGTGGAAAAATCAGATTTATTGTAAAGAATAACACGAGTGTAAAGAAACTCCTAAAGGAACACTATTATCAACTCGTTGAGATAAAAGAAGTGGACTATCGTGAATTATACCTTACAAGTAGACAGAAGGAAGTATTGTCGCTCCTTCTAAGCGGGAAAGTTTCCAATGCAACACAACTCTCGCGACTACTAAAGATTAGTAAACCTGCCGCTTTAAAACTCATAAGGAGGAGTATTAGAAAGCTTGCTAGACGTCATATTGATTGAACACTATTTTGGTCTTTAGGGGGGCTTCGGTTCTTCTCTTAGAACAGGTGTATGTAGTAGTAGTCCCTTTTTATCCATATAGTGTTCTAGTATTCGGAAGAGCATATAGAGACCAGACCTTCTGTGCAGTACAATTATATCCTCGTCGAATGATACTGGGACGTCGTCTCTATGCTTACCTGAATACACAACTATTATGCTAGACTTTAAACTTAGTTCTTTCAATAGTTCTACCGAATCTATCACTAGTATGTCGATTTCTGAGGGAAGATCAGTTAATGTGGCTTCTCCTTTGTAGTGTATTTCTATGACTTCTACACCCTTGTATAACAACCAGTGCTTGATACAGTAGGCTACTCTCCTCTCACTGTCATTCTTTATAATTAGCAGTGCTCGCGGCATAATAATCAACCATTATCTCGTATGATCTATAACTTTATTAAACCGATACTTCGAAGAATTCCTTTATTGCACCGATTTACTTTTCTTTATTTAATCGTCTAAGATAGATACTGTTATGATTACGGGGACGGCGATTTCTACCGGATGTGAGGATTAAAATGAGCAAGGGATCTATAATAAGGGAAAGATATGAAGCTACTGCTAGTGGATATGACGAGCTCTATCGTGCCGAGCAATTCGAAAAGTACTTTGTTGCATTAAAGAAAATCCCGCCTTATGGACGAGTCCTTGACGCGGGATGCGGAACCGGGCTATTAATAGAGTATCTTGGCCTAAACAAGCTTTTATCCAAAATAGAAGAGTATGTGTGCCTCGATTATAGTCGAAGAATGCTAAGTATAGCTGTGGGTAGAGCAAGAGTTTATTGTCCTTCAAGATGCCTACTCGTAGAAGGCGATGTTGAGAATCTACCGTTTAGGGATAATGTGTTCGATATCGTATATAGCTTTACTGTCCTCGACTTGGTTGACGACCTAGAAAGGGCAATTATTGAGCTCACTAGAGTGGCGAGGGGCAGAGTAGTTATGAGTTTATTGAAGAATCTTCGATACAAAGATCTCCTTCTGGAAAGAGGATATAAGTTGCTAGGAACTACTTCCAAGGACGTGATATTTTATGTTTAACTATGTGGATATAAGTCTCGTTGTTTACCTGCTTTGTTATATGGTGTAATGATATATGCCGAGAATAGAGTTAGAGATGGACAAAGACACAGCAGGCATAATATCTTATCTAGCCGAGAAGCTCGGTGTAACCATGGATGATCTTATCAGAGCCTTTGTTGAAGCGCTTAGCGATTATTCTGAGGATATCGTAAACTGGGCTTATCAGCTTAAGGTCAGAAAAGAACATAGAGTTGATAGCATAATGAGCGAACTCGTCTATTATGGTATAGCTACGCATAAGAATCTTATTGATAGGGTCCTAGATATTCTAAAGGCTAAAGGACGCTATGAACTCGAATACCTTGAGCTGGACCCAGATACGGGCACACTAGAAATAGAGCTAGTAGCACTTGAAGGAAGTGACTTACTATCGGATAGGGTCAGGATAAGCTGGGGCCCGGATGGAGTAATAGTAGAAGCATTCTATTATCTCGAGGAAGACGAAGAAGCACCGGTCAAGCCAGAGGTTGAAGGATTCGATTGGGCTTATTTACCCGATGAGCATGCTGTGCTTGTAGCCGCTACAGGTAAATCACTGTCTGACCTACCTCCTTTATATGAATTCGATAATAGTAGCGGCCTAAAATAATACTGGTGAAAACCGGCAATGAGCGTGAAGATAAACTTACCTAATGAATACTATGTGGTTAGGCTAAACGTCTCTGAACCCGTTTATGCATTAGGTGGAGTTGAGACTATAGCCCTGCGATCTTCAAATGTAAAAGATAAATGGATACTATCCGCTACAGAGTGGAAATGGCCAACAATACTTATAGGATATCTGGAAAAGCCTACTTTAGTAGGTAAACAAGAGTTTCTCAGGAGAATAACAGGAGGCACAATATTTGATCCAAGAGAATACTATGACCCCTACTACATAACAGTGATAGGCCCAAGAGTCGGGAAACGACCTATACCACTTACACAAGTGTATAGACTCGTCCGCACACGTATGGACAGTAAATGCCACCATACTACAACCATTCTCAAATGCACGACTAGCCGCGGAGACAGATGTGTGGCTAGCGTCGGTAAGCTTCTCCAGAGACCCTTAATCGAATTTTTCGGAGACAGATTCTGTATCGAGCAAGTTTTAGAATACGATATATGGGATGCGAGCGATGAAGTGCTAGACACGGATCTTATATTAAAGAACAGCCTAGATCGCCACTTAAGCGAGGCATGGCTCCGTTATAATGTTAATAGAGGATCTCATGCATTTTCTAGAACATGGAGAGATTTCTACGTAGAGATAAACGCTTCTCTAGAACCTCCACTGATAACAAGTTTTGAACTTTACTCAAATATATTCCTTTATCCACCTGCCCAAGCAAGACTACTAATAGACGAAATGATAGGAGCTGTTGCAAGTAGAGTTGCAGGATTCGAGTTTGTTAATGCCTGGAATGGACTCGTCGAATACATCGGTATTGAGCCTGGAGATTTAAAAGACTTTATACTTGAGAGTTTTAGAGAACTAGAGAAACTTGCGGGTCTAGAATAATGGAGGAGGAACTAATTATATATCCTGAGGAGACTTGGAGGATTCTTAGAGACAAGAGAAAGAAGGCTATTAAAGTATTGAAAGTGCTAACTCCTCTCGGAAAGCCGGTAATAGTTCATGGTAGCATTGCAAGAGGCGATGTTAGAAAGGATAGTGATATAGATATAGTAGTATTGGAACCCGTCGTGCCAGGACTTCTCGAATACTATCTTACGTCGAGAGGATACAGGATTTATTCAAAAGAGATAATTCAGGCCACTCCAAACTACGTCCCAAAGGTATATGTTTATCTAGACCCCATTGAAGAAATAGTAGTTAGCTACCCCCTAGCACCGCTCAGGCCTAGAGAAAGGGAGTTCTATAAGTGGGGAGGAGAACTCACTCTGAGAGATCTACTAATCGACAAGAGGGTTCCAGGAGTCAACAAAAATTTATACCTTATCATGCCCGTAGAGAAAGGCCATACAACGATACCAGTCCCAGGAAATGAAGAATTCACAGCAAAAATCCTAGGAGTAAGCATAGATCTTGTAAGAGAAAGAGTCTCTGTATTAACCAGGAGAAGGATCCATGGGAGAACAGGAGTATTCCTCAAGGTAGAGCTCGGCCCCGAAGAACCAATAGAGTCTGTCATAAGGGAGCTGGCAAATAGAAATCCCTTTTTTAGAAAAGCCCTCAGAAACACGCTATAACTTAAAGGCCGGGAGAACATTTTTAACTAGGGCCAATAGATGTAGAAGAATCAAGGAGACCCATGGATTACATAGATGGGAACCAGATACTTGGACTAGTAGGAATGATCTTGGTCTTTATATCATTTATTGTAAAAGACTGGAAATGGCTCTATGCTTTCAACATGAGCGGCGCAACCATACTGGCAATATATGCGTATCTCAACAATGACCCCGTCTTTACAGTTGTTGAAGCCGGGATAGTTTTCTTCTTGGCAATTAGGCTTGTAAGAGAGATCCGGGAGAAGAACAATCGATTATCTTAAGTACCGATAACGGAGAGCGGCTGGGGTCGAGACTCGGGTTCGGTCATCACACATGCAGCCTACAGGGCTTTCTCTCAGCAGCGATCGGGCTACTCCATTCCCCAGCCGCCCTACAAATATTAATATTATTGTGAGGATTAAGGGTTTACATTTGAACAGGACACTCTTCTCTCAATGAACAGTAATTGCACTTTGGAGATATGCGTGGCACGGGTGGCATATTTCGTGTTAAAACGTTTATTGCTTTTAGGAGGAATTCCTCCGCAGCATGTTTATCATATACTCGTATTCCTATGACCCATTTCTCTCCTTTTGCGGGGCTCATACCGGTTTCGAGTAATCTTTTTAGTGCTTCTAATAAGCCGCTAGTTTCTTTATATGAAATTACTATTAGCTTTTTCCCATAATCTGTTTTCTCGTCTTCGCTGTCAAGGTAACCTGCCAATAGAAGCCCGGCGTAATCTGAATTATATATTTTCAAGTTTTTTCTTTGTTTTACTCTTATATAACCGACTGGTTGACTATCCTTTAGTAGTGTGAGATCAGGAGTTACGGTCGCGGGGATTCCGTTGATCTCTCCCCTGTATGTTATCCGGGCGTATTTTAATTCGTTGTTTTTTGCTTGTAGCCCGGCCACTAGTCTTGATATCATTCTTCCTTTGCTTGGCTTGATACGATTTTGCCATCCTTTCCGGTATTCTGTGTATGCCTTGTACTCGCAGAAGTAGAGCTGTTCTAGTATATAGCCTGTTATTATCTTATGGTCACCCTGTTAGAATCACTATGAGTAATACTTTATCTGCATATTTATAGTAGTTAAGAAAATAATTGTGTAGTTTAAGTCGTTACTCTAGATCGAGGTTTTTCATTATGCTTAATACTACCTTACATGTTACAACGTATATTATTGTTTTGAATATTCTTGTGATGATAAGGGCTTGTGATAGGAATATTGTCTCCGCCTTGGTAATAGATTCTTCGGCGATTAAGGATTTTATACTGTTCTCGAGGCTCTCAAGATTCTTTAGGACCATACCCAGAGTCTCATTATTGGGTTCTAGGAGGAGGGATGCGATCTCTGAAACAAGCTTCTTTAGGGAATCTATGATCTTTACTATTTGGTTGTTTAGTTTTGCATGTTTGTCTATATTTGTCTTTACGATTAGATCGATATATGATAGTAGTATATCTATTACTGAGGAGAAGTATCCTATTGCGGTAGCTATGTAGTATAGGATTGGTGATGGCTCCCTTGTTCTTTCAGTGGCTAGGTATCGTAGTATGGCGTGCTGGTATCTGATTAGATCCTTTTTAAGGATTTGTGTTTCATCGATTATGTATGATTTGCTACGATCATTGTTTAGAAGAACTTTTATAATGTCGAGTGCCTTGAGGGCGCTGTGTGATACTTGTTTGAGTATGCTGTTTATATCGGCTTTCTGTATATCGATATATATCATTATTTGGAGAGTCTGGTCATCTTCTTCGTAGACTTCTACACCCATCAGGTTTAATGCTCTCCTTTTAACTTCAAGTGATAGCTTATCTGTTTTTTTCTTCGACTTGATAGTGGCTTTATCGAGACCCGTAACATATATACAGTTAACCGCCTGTCTAGCGAGTAACAAGTCCTTCTCAGAATCTATTTCCAGTATCGGAGTTACTTTCTCTTTTCTCGCCTTTGACGGTGGAATTATTCGTATCGTGTCTCCTTCTTTGCTAAGGTATACTATCTGGCCAGGCTCTATATTTAGTTTCCTTGCCCAGTCCTTTGGTATTGTAACTATTAAACTACTAGCACCTAGTTTTTGGACTCGTCTAGCTTCTAGCATTCTCATTTTAATCACTCCATCTCCGATATATTATTGTATAACTAGAATTAATATGTTCCTATACAATACTTACTTACAATAAAGTACTATGTATATACTTGAATAAAGTATAGAAATATCAAGACATAATGAAAAACGCTCTCAACCATCCATTAACACTTAGCGATAACAAGAGTAAAATACTGAATCAAGTAAACGATCACTAGCAGCCAAAACATTTCAACAACCTACCAATATAAATAACAAGGTGCTCACAGGTTGCTTTCAGTATATACAAGAGGCGACTTCCCAGGACTAGGAAGCTTCCAAAGCTATCTTAACACCGCGGTTGTAGGACTCGTTCCAAGAACAGTACGGGACAAGGGTCTCAGATCACTCCTAGAGTTCATAAACAATCCTCTAGGAAAAAGTCAAGAATCTCTAGAGATATATAACAGAATAAGAACAGTTTTCTCTGCACTAATTGGTCTCGGGGACAAAAACAATATCGTTGTAACGAACGGTACTACTGACTGCATTGTTTCTATTACTGCATCACTTATAACGAAGCACTACAAGGAGCACCGAGAGCCTGTCACAGTAGGTATAACTAAACAGGAATTTCCAGGAGTCGCATACGCATTACGATCATTATGTGATTCCCTAAACATATTCTGTAATAAGGTTATCGAAATAGGTGAGGCCATTGAATGGGAAGAAGATGCCGCCTCTTTTTTGGACAAAAGAAGTCGATTGCTCGTTGCTAGTAGTATCCAGTGGACTACAGGTTATAAAGCAGACCTTGGAAGCTTACTAAATAACAGAAGAGACGATTCCTATATCATACTAGACACAGCCCAGCATTTTGGTCAGTCTCCCGTACCGATCTATATGAGGCATGCCGACGCAGCATGTGGAACTAGTATTAAATGGCTCCTGATGCCCGTTGCCTCGTTAGGAATAGCATATATTAATGACAGAATAGTTGAAACTGTCACGCCACTAGTTTATGGTCTAAGCAACCTTGAGATTAACAATATAGAAAGATACTATATCGACCCTAACAAGAATCCATTAGCCGATGGCCTCTCTCTCAAGCAAGACGCTACTAGATTCTTGCCCGTGGGTAAACCGAGTATACACGCTATGGAACTCTTCCTCGAATCCCTTAACTATCTATTATCCATTAGTCCTATGGCGGTCGAAGACCACATTATGGGTCTGAGAAAGATCCTGGTTGAAATACTCGAGGATATGAATCTAAGAGAGCATCTGGAAGGATACAGTTATAGATCAAAGTCTGGCATCATACTGGTTGAAACAGGCCTCAAGACTACCAAGGAAGTTGAGCTTGTGAGAAGACTAATGAGCAGAGGCATAGCTGTATCCGCAAGGGGCCAATCGGGAATACATGGAGTGAGGGTCTCTATCCACTTGTATAATAATGAAAGGGACCTTTACAAGTTCGTCGAGGAACTTAAGACCTTCTTGAAATCATACTTATAAAAAGTGAGGGATCAAATGTGCTCCAAGAACCCGTTATAGTGAGCGTTCTTCAGACTAGGGCTTCTACTAGTGTACCAGATAATATGAGGAGACTTAATCTTCTAGTTAAGAAGACCGCAGGCGATATTCTCGTAATGCCCGAGTATGCTATGATCGATCCAACAAACCTTAGCGCTGTAGAACTCTATAGGGCCTCATACGAGTGGAGTGGAAGATGGCTAGATAACATGAAAAAACTGGCGAGAGAATATGATTCGTGTATAGTCGGTACGTTGTTTGAGCCATCTCGTGAAAAGCCTCGTGTATATAATAGAGCGGTTGTTATTGACAGGTCTGGCGATATCGTGTCGTCTTATAGTAAGACGCATTTATTCGATATACTGGGTTTCCGCGAGAGCGATAAGATAGCTAGTGGCGAGAGGTTATTTGAGCCGGTAGATGTCTGTGGCGTTAGAATCGGTCTAGCGATTTGCTTCGAGATAAGGTATCCCGAGCTATTCAGATTGCAGGCGGAGAAAGGGGTAGATGTGTTCTTCGTTCCGAGCGCTTGGTACACTGGTCACGGCAAGGAGGAGGCTTATCGTGTTCTTGCACAGGCCCGTGCCCATGAGAACGTTTCATATGTTGTCGGAGCTGTATTATACGGTGATTACTTTACTGGTAGGAGCCTGGTCGTCGATCCACGTGGTGTTGTTGTTGCTGAGGCTGGATTTGGAGAACGCGTAGTGGAGGCAGTATTAGAGCCCGAGGCTCTGGCCGAGGCTAGGAGACTTATGCCATTGATGGATTTGCGGAGAAATGATCTTTATAGATTAGAGAAGCTATAGGGAAAATAATTATTGGATTAATTTTATGAAGGGAAAACTAGATTATACTGGTGTAATGGTCTGAGTTACTCTTGTATAGGTACTATCTCGTATGTGAGGTATCCTTCGGGCTCTCTCTTCACTATCTCGATCTTCACTTTTTGTCCTACCTTAAGCTTGCTTGGATCTGTCTCGCGTACCCATGCTAGTATTTGGACGCCGTTTGTGAGCTTTGCTATTCCTACTGTATAGTCGTTATAGTGGCCGAAGCTGTAAGGCTTTACATAGATCACTGTCCATGTGACTAGTTCTCCTTCTTTAGGCAGCTCTACCCACTCTACCTCGTCTTCTGGATCGTCGGGGCAGTCCACCTGTGGCGGAAATAGTATCTTACCGCTCTTCTTACACTTGGTGGCTAATAGTTTTCCTTCTGAGAGAGCCTCGAAGAACTTCCTTATTTTCTCGACGCTTATTACGAATCTCAGTTTTATTTCTCTTTGATCCCACCAGAGTGCCACGCCTGTCTTCTGGTCTAGTAGTACTGGTACTCCGATGCTCTGCTTCATCATGTTTGCGAACTGGTCCATCTGGGCTAGGAATGCATCCGCCTGCTCTCTCTGGTTACTCATTCACGCACCACCTCCTACCATGGCTTTTATGCTCTTGGCTTGCTCAAAGAATAGATTGTGACGTATGCGTAGTGGCCTGTTCCTCCGATGTTGTGTGCTAGCGCTCTTCCGTTCTTGATGTCAGCCTGTCTTCCTTTCTCTACTTTTCCTAGGAGCTGGTTCGCTAGCTCTACCGCCATGCTTACTCCTGTTGCTGCTAGTGGATGTCCTTTTGCTTTGAGTCCTCCACTTAGGTTTACTGGTATTAGTCCGCCGATGTAGGTTTGTTCTTCCCTTATGAGCTTGTATCCTTCTCCCCTCTTTGCAAACCCTAGGTCCTCGTATGCTAGTATTTCTGCTATCGTGAAGCAGTCGTGTACCTCTGCTACATCAAGGTACTTAGTCGGATTCTCGGAATCGATTCCTGCCTTCTTGTATGCCATCTTTGCCGCTAGGGTTGCTGCGTTTAGGCTTGTGAACTGGTCTCTCTTGCTTAGGTTGCTCGTTCCCACTGAGACTCCTATTGACTCTATCCATACGGGGCTGTCTGTTAATTTCTGTGCTACTTCTTCGCTTGCTAGTACTACTGCTGCTGCACCGTCTGTTATGGGGCTGCAGTCAAATAGTTTGAGTGGCCATGCAATATATCTCGACTTCATACATTGTTCTAGAGTTATGGCTCTAGGGAACTGGGCCTTGGGGTTCATGCTTGCGTAGTAGTGGTTCTTTACAGCCACCTTACATAGGTCTTCTTCTGTTGCTCCGTACTTGCTCATATATGCTGTCGCGTATAGAGCATAGTAGCCTGGGAAGGTTAATCCGAAGTTCTCGAACTCCCAGAAGTAGTTGCCTGCTCTTCCTATGAACTCTACTACTGTTGGTGTCGGGCTCTCGTTCATCTTCTCTACTCCTACGACTAGTGCTATGTCTGCTTCTCCGCTGGCGATCGCGTCATGCGCAGCCTTGATCGCGGCGCTACCAGTTGCACATGCGGCTTCGATCCTGTACCCAGGCTTGCCTGTGAGTCCTGCATACTCCATCACTACGACTGGTGCTAGTCCTTCGCTGCTCCAGCCTCCCACGTAACCTGTTACTACGAGGTCTATCTCTTTCTTCTCAATTCCTGCACTGCTAATGGCCTTGGAAATTGCCTCATATGCTAGTTCTGCTATGTTTACATCGTTTCTTACACCGAATTTAGAGTGGCCTGTGCCTACAATAGCGACTCTTCGTCCCACGTTTCACACCCTTAGGATCATATTGATTATGTGGCCACTAGGGGGAATTATGGTTCAATTCCTTAATAATCTACTATATACCGATATGCAGACATATATAAATACGGAAAATCCAGCTTCGGAGTTTATAAAAGGAACTACATGGAGAAAATCATAATATAATACCCTCTAAGTTATAGAAATCATTCCAATATACTATATAGACCAGAATATAGGCACGGCACAGGTGGAGAAGTATGAGCCTAGTAGACGAGGTAAAGCCAATATTCGAAAAGATCTTCTCGGCTGCAGTAGAGAAGGCACCCGAGATAAAGTCGTGGAACAAGGTATACCAGTTTATCGTCGAAGGAGTCGGCGAGTTCTATGTAGAGATTAGTAACGGCGAGCTAAAAGTTGTAGAAGGAAAACACCCAAGCCCAATAGCTACATTGTCAGCAGACAAAGAGACACTTGACAAAATACTAAGCGGAGAACTAGACGCCATGAAGGCCTTCATGCTAAGAAAGATAAAGATAACAGGAAACGTGCTCGACACCATGAACCTAAAGAAGCTAATAGACCTAGGCGTTGGAAAAGCCTAAACCCATGATATGACTCCCTCATCTATCCGGGCAAGAAGTCTCGCCGACATTAGTCTTTTTACCATCCCGACATAAACGTCCTCAGCCCGATATAGACCCGTATCTTCTACATTCCATATCAAGAAGCTCGCCTTTACGCCTTCTTCTATCAGCCTAGGCTCTAGGCCATACATCGTGTAACCGTGTATGAACAATCCCTCCAGGACCCGCTTCGCAAGTAAAGCCTCCTTATACCCTCTCAATCGACCAGCTAATAGGAGAGTCATAGCCTCGCCCCACGGATCTGGAGGCAACCATGCCGCATTATCGGTTCCGAGGCCAAAATCGATGCCTAGTTTAACTATTACGTCAACAGGTGGTACTTGGAGACTATGCCACATATTGCTTCTCGTACACATGACAAGACTCCTTTTCTCCGAAGAAATTGTCGCTATGTCATCCCCGTCTAGATAAGTTCCATGTATTAATACCTGGAACCCCGTATCCAAAGCTATCTCCAGGTCTCCTTGTTCCCTTGTTTCTCTAGTCTCGGCTATGTGCGTAGCAGCTATAGGAACGCTAGTAACTAGTTTACGGAGTTCGTCTCTCGGATAGTCAAGAGGACTAGATATACCAAGACCATCACATCCCTTAGGCCATTCCGGTCCTGGCCTCCCGAGCACTAACAATGATAATCCTTCCGGAATAACCTGATGTGCTTCCTTGGCTGTTGTGCATCCTAGGCCTCCGAGCTCGCGGAAGTCTACGACTAGTCCAACGCCTAGACGCCAAGCATACCTATAATACTCGGCAGTATAGGCTATCATCTTATCTCGCGTCAGAGCGTTTAGCCTAGCGTGCTTTTCACCGCTTGGATATGCGACTAGTTCACTTATGTCCTTGTTAATACCGTATTCTGGGAAGGCGTGGTCCATCGAGTGTACATGTGCAAGCGCGGGTTGAGGAGTAACAAGTATGCTACTAGTCCCTATGTGACGTGTAGGACACGAGGCTGAGCTGGTTATTGTCTCGATGACTCCATCTTTTATCCATATACAAGCGTCCTTGATTAATTCTAGACTTTCTCCACTCAGTATTAATCCCGCCTTAACTGCCATTGTGCTGTTTTCATTCATCTCTTCTACGCCTGTTCTAACTTATAAATAGGGTGAGTTAAGATGTTTTCTTCTGGTGGCGTAGAAAGTTGTCGTTCGTCGAGAATCTAAGGCAACGATTGATAATCGGTCAAGTATCCATGCTACTATACTCGGCCCTAGCAGCTATACTAGGCAAGAACTATAAGACCTTCTTGCTAGCGTTCATTGTGATAATACTAATGTCAGTCCTATTGAACAGGAGAAGCAAAAATCCTCTGGGTCAAGAAAAGGTTCCTCCAGAAACTGTTCTAGGCGGGAGGAAGGTGTTCGAAGAAGAGAACGTGCGTGATATTCAGATGAAAGACGAAGGAATAATGCAGGACATGCAGGAGCAGTCCAAGTTCACTATGTATAGTAGCCTTGGCATGGTCTTTGCAATGATTTACTTCATAACGTTTTGGAAGTACATTGATCACCTCCACCTGCTATTCCTCGACTACCTCGGTAATGATAGGCTCGCACTATTCCTAGCATTCCTCGTATATTTCGAGGGTATATTCATTATCAACCAGCTCTTCATGCTCTGGGCAATAAAGAAAGTAGGTAAAGTAACAGTCATGCAGGTTCCACAAAAATACACTATTACGGATAAAGGAATAGTCATATCTGGACTCATAGGTAAGACAACCATACAGTTCCCCCTTCCCGAGGACACGTTTATGAAAGTAAGCGAGAAAAGAGGCTTCGTTGAATTGATAAGGCATGGAAAAAGAAGCATTACCAAGATCAGGCTCTACACTAGGAGAGTCAAGCGATTGGAAGAACTTCTAAAACGATATGGCAAAGTTAAAAAATTAGAGTAGGCTTAGCCTGTTATTTTCTTCTCAGGCATCTTTTCTTTGCTGGCTATGGCTTCACCGTAATCTATGTGCTCTTCTAGTCCTTTGAGCTCGATTCCGAGCTTACTGCTCGTCTGGAAAGCTAGCTTCTTAACCAGCGAAAGGATCTCCTCGAGCCTCTTTCTACTTGTTGCCTGTGCATAAATCCTTATCTTAGGCTCTGTCCCGCTCATCCTCAATAGCAACCAGCTCCTGTCATCATACTCGATACGGATACCGTCCAGGGTTGTTATCTTGACCGCTCCACGGGACATTACGGCTTTCGCTTCTTCTTCAAAGTACCCGAAGAACTTTATTTTATCCTCGTCTGAATGCATTTTTATCGATATACGTGCGCTTGGATAGAACGGCAGTCTTCTTATGAGGTTGAGTGGGTAGTCTTTCTCTTCTAGGCTTATCCTTGTGAGTAGAGCTGCTTGATAAATTCCATCGACCCAATGCCCCCACTCTGGGTCTATAAGTTTCCATGGCTCTGCTGCGAGTAAGGCTCCCGGTGTTTGGCGGAGTTTCTCGTGGATTTTGCCTAGTTTCGCTCTTACTATTCTTCCTCCTAGGTGTTCTACGATTTCTTCTACTTCTATTCCGACGTCTACTGAGACGATAATTGTTCCCTTACGGTTTCGGAGCTTGTACCATGCGTAGAGGGCTATTAGGAGATCTTGCTTGATGAATCCAACTCCTGGTATTGATACGGCTAGTCTGTCAGCGTCGCCGTCGTGGGCGAATAATACGTGTACTCCGAGGTTTTGGACGCTTCCTATATACGGGGCGATCACGTCTGGCCTAGGTTCTGGAGGCCTACCCGGGAAGAATCCGTCTGGATGACAGTTTATGCTTATTACTTGTTCTGCACCTATTTCCCGGAGTACTCGTGGTGTAACCATGCTTGCGGCGCCGTTTGCACAGTCGACTGCTATCCGCAGGGGGATCCTTCTCCCGTTTATCCCTATTTTGTCTACCAGGGATCGCATATAGTCTTCTATGACTTCTTCTCCCTGAATGAATCTACCCACACTATCCCAGGGAGCATGGAGCTTGTATGGATCCATGTTGAATACTATGTCTTCAATATCGCGCTCCATGCCGATAGTATACTCCATGCCTTCCGCGTCGAATACTTTTATGCCGTTGTCAGGTGGAGGATTATGACTGGCTGTAATCATTATACCGGCCCTACTATTTGTCCGTGGAACACTATAGGCTAGAACCGGTGTAGGCACTATTCCTATAAATAATGAGTTTAATCCGCCGGCCATTAGCCCTGCCGCTGCCATCTGTGCTAGTAAGGGACTCGTTGTTCGGACGTCGTGGCCTACAGTAGCTGTTCCTTCTCCACCGACGTAATTTGCAATCGCTAGGCCAATTCTGAATGCTAGGTCTGGGGTGACTTTTTCTAGATAACGACCACGTATGCCGGCGGTCCCGAATAGTTGCCTCCTCTGATCCAAGGCCGTTTGCCCCTCTAACTATTCCTTATTACTAACTTATACTTGCAATAGGAAAGACCCACGTCCTCACGCCTAATCCTTGTTTTCCCCAAATAGTTTTTTCACGGATAATATGTCCTTGGGACTACCAACGTATACTGCGGCTAGATAGTTTCTCCTATACTTGACGATCTTGACATAGACCAGGATGTCGGGATTTGAGAGATTCACGGGTAGATCTATGCCATCAGCAATGACAGTTATACTATCTACTTTGTGCATCATTCTGCCTTGACTATCGTATAAGTGTCCGTCCAACTTTATTGCGAATGAGCCTTCACGCCCTTTGAGGAGTTTATGTACCACGTCTCTTACATTCTCTACGTTAGGATAGGTTACCTCCATGACAGGAATAACGCGGAGTATAGTAGTATGCTTTGGAAGACTCCTCTTAAGTCGTTCAACCGCGTCAATAGGATCCTCCACCTTGGCCAAGAGGAGGTTAGGCCTCGACTCGACTATTTCTACGTCATCTAGAAGCCACCTTAGATGTTTCATTGCTTCCCTCTTCTCATCGTATCCAGGTAGATGAGAGACTATTAGGTTGAATGGCGCATATAGTTCCCTGCTTCTTCTACTACTCAACACACATCCCCGTTTGGTGGTTTGTAGCAAGGGATAATAACAGTAGATGACCATGTCTAGGAGTCACAAGAGAAAAATTCTCTCGTTTCTTTACTTGATCAAGATCATAATTCATTAATAATAGATTGTTATGTTTAGTTTTTAATTCAGCTACTCAGCGTGATACATTAGTGGGTGCCGAGAACTTGGAGAACAACCCAGTATATATGAGTAGTCCTGATGACATCAAGAAAGGCGCATCGACAGACATCTACTTTGCAAGGACAAAAAGAATACTAAAAGAAGCAAGCCTAGAAGACCTCAAAGTCAGGATGGAAGCACATGTATATACAATGCCTAGAGGATACGAGTGGGCTGTCCTCGCAGGAGTAGAAGAAGCACTCAAGATACTAGAAGGTGTCCCAGTAGACGTATACAGTGTCCCTGAAGGAACAATGTTCGGGAGAAAAGAGCCAATATTCGTTATCGAAGGTAAATACATCGACTTCGTAGAGTACGAGACGCCTGTTCTCGGGGTACTCAGGTTCGCGAGCAGTATCGCTACCAAAACCGCGAGGATAAAGAAGCTCGCTGGAGACAAAACAGTACTATACTTTGGCCTCAGAGCCCTTCATCCAGCAGTTTATCCTGCCGCTGATAGAGCAGCATATATTGGCGGAGCAGATGGGGTCAGCGGAGTACTATCTGAGAAGTACCTCGGTGTGAAGCCAAAAGGCACCATGCCACATGCACTAATTATCGCATTCGGCGACCAGAAAGCCGCCTGGTACTGGTTCGCGAAACTATACAAAGACGAGACACCTGTCATCGCTCTAGTAGACACATTCTATGATGAACGAGTCGAGAGTATTATGGCGGCGGAGCTCCTTGGAAAGGATCTAAGTGGTGTTAGACTAGATACTCCGAGTAGTAGAAGAGGAAAGATGAGAGAAATAGTGGAAGAAGTCAGATGGACGCTAGACCTGCACGGCTATACGCACGTCAAGATATATGTTAGTGGCGGCATCGGCGAGAAGCAGGTAGTTGAACTGAGAGACATAGTCGATGGATTCGGCGTTGGCACCACGATATCAATGGCTCCCAGTATAGACATAAGTATGGATATCGTCGCTGTGGACAGAGGAAAAGGATGGGAACCCGTATCGAAGAGAGGAAAGCTACCCGGTGCGAAGACCCTGTATAGGTGTCCGCCCGTTAAGAACCTGACAGTGCTATTAGGAAACGAGCCTCCATTATGTGAAAATGGAAAGAAACCCGAAGAACTCCTAGTCAAATATATAGAGAACGGAAGAATAGTGAAGCCACTACCCAGCCTCGAAGAAATACGGACCTACGTATTGGAGCAACTCAAACACGTAGAAGTTAGCGAGATAATATAGGCGTCTCTCCTCTTTTCTACCTAGAAGTATTTACTATCTGCTAAATACTATGCCTCTCACTGTATTAGTTGAGAGGTGCCAATGATATGAGTGAAGAAGCAAAAATACTTCTCGAAGCCGAGCTCGTCGACCAGGACGAAAACCCGGTGAAAATCTCGGAGATCCCATCCGAGATCTTAGTAGTATACTTCTATCCACGGGCAATGACCGCTGGATGCACTAGAGAGGGAATAAGATTCAACGAGCTAATAGATGAGTTCAGGAAGTGTGGAGCCGAGGTAGTAGGGATATCAACTGATCCTCCTTCCAAAAATAAGAAATTCTCGGAAAAATACGGATTTCAATTTAGGCTACTCAGTGATGAAGGAGGAAAATTGGCCGAAAAACTGGGAATCTTAAAGAAGGGGACAAAACAGCCTAGCGCAAAGAGAACAACATACATCTTGAAGAAGAGTGGTGAATTGATAGCTGTTCTCAAAAATGTTAGACCTGCAGAGAAGCATGCTGATGAGGCTTTAAAGATAGTTAGACAGCTTCAGTCTTGTTAAATTAATTTCTCTTTTATTATTTATTTTTACTTAATGATATTGCTTATATTGATTTCATCCATAAAATTGATATGGTGAATACCATTGCCTATACGTGTTGAACGTCTAGACAAGGCTTCTCTCATCATCATTGATAGAGAAGAAAAAGGAAACAGTCTCGACTATAAGCATGCGGTAGAACTTGCTAGAATTATCCAAAAAGAATGCCTGAATCCGGAATCCGTTGCCATAGTCATAACAGGTAGCGGGGAACGTTTCTTTAGCACCGGCGTAGACCTGGAATCAGTAGCCGAAATAACTAGTATCGATGACTCCATAAAATTAATGGGAGAAGGCCTCGGAAGAGTATGCAAAGCAGTCTCTTCCTGCAAGAAGCCAGTAATAGCCGCTGTAAATGGACACGCCGTAGGAATAGGCTTCGAACTAGTTCTAGCCAGCGACCTAGCATACTCTGTTCGTAGCGCCAAGCTCGGAAGTCCTGCTGTTAAATGGGGAATGGTACCCCCTGCATCAACGACTCTAGGTCCTCTCTTCCTGGGATACAAGAATGCTGCATACATAGTTCTATCAGGAAGACTCGTCACGGCGGAGGAAGCATTTAGAATGGGGGTCTTAAACGGTGTTGTAGACGATAGGGATGAACTATTAAACACTATCGAGAAACTTGTTGAGGACATTGCATCCAATAGCCAGTGGGCTGTTGAAACCGCATTGACACTCCTACGATCCTCGAGGCCCCACTCGCTAGTAGAAGCCGGTCTTAGAACGCTTATTACGAGTGCGGCAAGAGAGGAGACAAGGAACCGGGCTAGGAGTTTTATTAATAAGAAAAAGAAGTAGGATGCCTGGATCAGCTAAGGGTTTTTCACCTCTCAATTAATCCTAAAATAATGGTCTAGCTGGTACACTAGGGATCTTAAAGTGCCTGGAGTCGCAGATCTACCACTACATGGTGGACATGTACCTCCATGGATGCTAAGGATAATGAAGAAGCTGGGAGACTCAATTATTCGCTATATAATCGACGAGCGTGGAGTAGACGCTGTTATCGCTATGCTATCTGACCCCGTATGGTTCCAAGCATTCAACAACGTTATAGGAATGGACTGGGATAGTAGCGGAAGTACTACTGTCGTTCTCGGCATCTTAAAAACAATAACCTGGAAGGATCCAAGTCTCGGCTTCCTAGTATTGGGAGGAAAAGGATCACGCATGCGTCTTGTACCCGAGGAGGCCGAGAAAGCGGAGAAAATCCTAGGCGTCGACTCAAACAAAATAATCAGATTCAGCAAGCTAACTGCTAGGATAGACTCCGCATTCCTACAGGACGGCTACGATCTATATCAACATGCCGTTATCGTCGCGAACAATGGAAAAATCCTGGTCGTGCAACAAGGCATGAATACCTCGACGAAATACGCTCGCAGATACCATATTGACCGCCTCTCTATCATAGAGCCTCACAGCGGTGTATCAGGTATACCAAGCAAAGACATAACTCTGAACGCGACAGCGAGGGAGAGCAAGGAGGCGCTTAGAACATACATAGAGATAATTAATAGTGAAGGAAAACGTCTCACAAGGAGGCTAGAAGAAGCAGTTTCCCGTATAAAGAGAAAGCCTACTTTAATAGATTTCCTCAAAGATCAAAAACATTATGTTGTAAATACTACTCCTCCACGCTATTATCGACCAATAAAACTATCCCCACAGCTTAAGAAGTCCCTCGAGAGGCTCGGCGATGTCTCACTAGTCAACCCAGAAGATCTAGGACTTGCCCCAGGAGTCGGACCTGCAGTTGTTAGGGCACTAGCTCTTATAGCCGACATAATCTACGGGATCCCGACAAGTACAAGAGACTCTGTAACACATCCACCAGATCCTTTCGTCTATGCATATGCTATAGGCGGCAAAGACGGAATACCATATCGGTTCGATCCTAGAACAGCTATCTTTGCATATCGATACCTGATATCAGCAATCAAAGAGAGCAAAGTCGACAGGGAACTTAAAAGAAAAACTCTGAGAAGGCTCAGAGCCCAATTGCGCAAGTATCTAGGCAATGATCTTTTGTAGGAGACAATTCTAGTATTAATGACGGTGTAGGATCCGTGAAGATCCTTCATGTCTCAGATATACACTGTGCAAATGATAAACTTGAAAAAATACTTAACAGAGCAAATGATTATGATCTCATAGTTGCAACAGGAGATTTCCAATGTGTCGACACCGCCACACTTTTCGTTAAAAAAGCCAGGAATAAGCTCGCGGTCACAGGAAATATTGATGATCCAGCGATCGCAAGAGTCCTACGTGACAATGGAGTTCTTCTCGACGGAAGAATTACTGATGTCCAAGGAGTTATTATTGCTGGTATAGGAGGATTAGATTTCCATAGCTCTCTTGACTCCCTGAAACAGAAGCTTGGAGATAGTAGAATTGATATATTGTTATCGCATCATCCGCCAAAGGGAATCCTTGACCGGGTATTCTTCGGGCTCCACGCCGGGGTACGCGAGCTCAGGGACTTTGTAACTATGATCCGACCTAGACTTCATCTTTTTGGACACATACATGAGTCTAGAGGTGTAGAGGAGAAAAACGGTTCATTATTCATTAATCCAGGACCCTTGAAGAGAGGATACTATGCCTTGATAGAGTGCAATAATAATATGGATTACTGCAGAGCTTCCCTTGAAAAGCTATAAGGACGTCGACCATAGTAGTAAATGGATCTAGAGGTGGTAATGATGAAGGGCAATTTAGCAGAGGTTCTAGAATCGATAGCTATGAACTCGAGTAAGAAAGGCCTTAAGGCGAGTATATCAGGTGAGACCGTCACGGTTGATCATCCCGAGTACCCTGTGAAGCTAGTAATTTATCGTGAGGGAGAAAAATTCGTTGTCGAGCTAAAAGCGGGAGATGGACTTGAGGAAAATATCGAGGAGCTACTAAACGATGAGATCGATCCTCGAGGGGAGCTTGAGGACGCACTCGACTTACTTCTAAGCGTTGCAGATTACGCAGTAAAGAAGCTAGAGCTAGCTGGTTTCAAGGTCGTGAGGAGAACTAGGGAAGGAGTCCTAGACATATACGATGCGCTTGAATCCTTTCTAGAGTAAATTTTTCCCTGGATAATCTTGAATCTTATTTTTAGAAACCTAGATGTCTCCTTGCTTCTATGACTGCCTGTTGCAGGCCGGCCACAGAAGAGAAAACTCTCTTGATAGGTATTCTTAGTGATTCCCTGATCTCTTTTTTGAGATATCTCCTGTCGAGTAAGAAGTAGGCTGCCTTATCCGTCGGGCTCCTTGTAGCTCTTCCAAGAGCCTGCTTTACTTTTACAATTGTAGAAAACGTGTATACATAGTATTTTGCTCTTTGGCTACCGAGTCTCTGTGATAGAATCTCAAGCTGTGTGTTTGTATATGCATCTGGCTGCGGATAGGGGACACCTACTATTATGACTGTTGATAATAGGTTTTCACCATTTGCCGATACAAATTCCACTCCTTCCACTAGTTTGCCATTTGCGACAGCGTTTATGAGCAGATCATCAAATAGCGTTATCTTCTCCTGTACTTCCTGAAGACTCGTCTTCTTTGTCTCGTTGTATGATGGTAGATCAGCAGATAACTTGCCAGTTATCTTGTCCATTAGCTCGTAACTGGGATATACGGCTAGTTTGATGCCGGGGATGTTCCTTGATATTAACGAGATATATGCGGCTAGCCTCCTGTACATGTAGTCTGATCTCTCCCTGTATCTAGTGGTTACGTCTCTTGCTACTGCAGTGTAGATATTGCTTATGGGTAGGAATCTGCCGTAGGTCAATTCCGCGTCTAAGTACACGACTTGCCGTTTAACTCCTAAGAGCTCTCTTACAAAATCACCTGGTGGCAAGGTACCACTTGAGAGTACGACTGCTTTGGCCTTATTTAATAGCGGCGACGCGACAACGGATGGATCTAGAGGAGTCGCCACGTATTGTTTCTCATCGTTTATCTCAATGAATAGAAACACGTCATCTCGAGCTATCGTTGTTAGCCAGGATACTATCTTCGCAATACTTGTCTTAACCTTGGAGATTTCTGTCGAGGATAGGATTGCTTCTTCTATCTTTTTCTCCTGGACATGCTCTGCAGTATCAATTATGACGTCTATTTCTTCTATGACGTTTTTTATAGGTTCCTTCTCTATTCGTTCAACCTTGGTGTATTTGATATCATTGCCGATACTGGATAAGGACTTGTAGAGCTCCTGTAGTAGGTCGATTACAATCTTGGCATCCGGCGCATAATGTTTTACTTCTACGATTGATGCCTCTATGTCCTTTAACTTTATACTATGTTCGAGGAGGCTGTGAGCGTTGAATAGAGTGTGCGCCTCGTCTACTACTACGACAAGATCCTCGTAGGAGTAGGGATCCATGAGGCTCTCGAATATTTCGGGTCTAAACCCGTATGGATAGGTTGCTACGATGAACTGTGAGTCGCTGACCAGTGATCTCAGTGCGAAAAAAGGGCATATTCCTAGTTTTCTTCTAAGCAAGTTAACGATTCTCCGCGGAGGAGAATCTTTTAGGGACACTATTATAGGCTTGATATCGCTGGGATTATATCGCTGGAGCTCATTATAGTAGGGACAGGCTCCTTTGAGCCTCGCTATTCTACAGGCCTGCCAGAAATCCTCTACGCTGGTTTCTCCATTGTTACTAGTTCCGAAAAAAGGACACATCCTTCGAGCAGAGTATACGAATGTAAATTCTGCCCCAAACCTATAGAGTTCTCGGGCAACAGGGTCTATCTCATTGATTGTCCTGACCAAGTATAGGATTTTTTCTGCTCCGCTCTTCAATAACCCGTAGATAATCGCCGGAGTCTTCCCGAATCCTGTTGGAGCCATTAATGCCAGCAACTCTCCCTTACTCACAGTTTCCTCAACTATCTCTGCTATCTCTTTTTGTCCTTTTCTGAATTCTTGGTAGGGGAATCTTATAGTCATGACTCATCCTTCACTCACAGACATGATCTTTCATCTATGGATACTCTCTGCTTCCTGCCTGGATGACACGGCTTCATTGGGTGGCCTCAGACAGCCGCCACATTATCATAGCCTCCATGTGGAGGCTCCGGGGTCAAGGTGTTCTTCATTGGCCCATATAATTATTCCAGTATTCTAGTCTTGTTATTGGCTATCCTGGGTTTTAGTCTTGAGTCTCCCCCATAAAGAAGAGCTTTATTTTCCGACGCCTCGGACCATCCATCTCTAATAGTATTATTTGTTGCCATGTTCCAAGGTCTAGCCTTCCATCTATCACTGGTAACATAATGCTATACCCTGTTAGGATAGATGATAGATGAGCGTGGGCGTTGTCATCTATAATATTGTGGCGCCAACTTTTACCGTCATATGTTAGTTCTCTTAGAAACGTAATGATATCGCTCATCAATCCTCTCTCGGCTTCATTCACAATTAGGGCAGCTGTTGTATGAGGTACATAGACTAGTAACAGGCCGTTAGAAAGCTTCTTCTCCTTAACCCATGATTCGATGATACTTGTGACGTTCAAGGCTTGGAACCTATCGCTTGTCGCGACCTCGAGGACTCCTCGTATTATGCGCATTCTTATCACCGAGTATCATTGTATTGTTAAAGGATGATACATTTTATTGAGGCACATTTTGGGAAATGATTTTGATCCTTGTTTAAACCTTAGGAAGTCTAGGGGCACGGGCTTGCTTAGACCTTATGTTGTAGTGTTCTCGACTACTACACTTGACGGCCGTATAGCGGATCCCAGCGGGTACTCTCGCCTTAGCTGTGATGAAGACTTCGTTCTTCTCCATAGGCTCCGAGCTATGGCAGATGCCGTTATGATAGGGTCAAATACCGTGCTCGCCGATAATCCTCGGTTAACGCTGAGACTAGCTAGGGGGAGGTCCCCCATACGTATAGTCGTGGATTCTCGCTTGAGAATAGATCCTGGTTCGAACGTGTTCAGTGTTCCAGGGAAGTCAATTCTCCTAACTACTATAGATCATACGGAGAAAGAATTGTCTAGATACAAGTCTAGGGGAATAGTTATAGTACAGGCTGGCTCTGGAAAAGTCGATCTTGCTTCTGGTTTAGAGAAGCTCTATACTCTTGGTATTAGGAGGCTTCTAGTCGAGGGGGGAGGTGGATTGAACTGTGCCTTGCTCGCTCGAAGATTGGTTGACGAGATTCATGTCACCATTGCCCCGAGGATTTTCGGTGCTGGTATAAGCGTCTTCAACGGTTCTGGCCTCGGATGTCCTGCTCATCTCGCATATATAGGGCATGATGTCTTATGCGGTGGCTGGGTAAATCTCAGGTACCGTGTTGTATACGTGTAAATACTTTTTACAGGATCTGGAATGGGAACCGCGCCTGTATAGTATAATAAATGGTTGTGATAAAAACTGTGGGTTATTTTTACCAGAGTATTCCCTTGTAGGCTTCCTTGTAGATTGGATGGTTCTTTATAATCTTCCAGTATTTGCTCCTGTTGTATTTCTGGCCTGGAGCGAATAGGTTTACGCCTACTTCTTTCTCATAAGCCTCTATATCTGTCTTATACTGGTATAGTACGTGGTCCCTGTACACGTCGTTCAGCACGTTGTATGTACAGAATGGGATTATCCTGCCGTCAGGCGACAGATAGTGGATGTTGCATCTCCTTACTCTTGTTACATCGTAATTGTACTGGTCCATAAAGTGCATCATTCCTAGGAACATTAGGTTGTAGTGGAATTCTCCGAGTACGTCATAGTTCCTCTTAAGCACGATGTTTACAAGTAATTTCTCTACATTGAGGCCGTTCGGGAGATTCTTCTTCTTGATGAACCTCCTGAAGTCTATTATTCCCTTCATTATCAGTATTTTCTTACTCTTTCCTTCAAGCAGGTATAGTCTCTTTTCGTCAAGCCACTCTACGAACGCGTCAACATCGAAGAAGTCGGTTATCGGTATGAATCTCTTCGGAGTTCCATCAGCTGCTTTCTCTACATAGATGTATGTTCCAGCACCGCACATTGGGTGGTTCGACATACAGAATTGTGGTACTCCTGTCCATGCCTCTATGAATTTGGCGAATTTAGCCGCTACGGGTATTGGATACCAGGATTCTGGATAGATCTGGTTATCTGTCTGTTCGGCTATCATATTTATGGCGTCTGCTATTGTTACCCTCATCTTTTCTCTTTCATGCTTCTTCAATTGCCCTGATAGGCTTACTGGCTGGAAGTTCACTGATCTCACTACGTCCATGTGTTTGGCTGCAAAAGCGATTATCTTTCCTAGCTCATGTGTGTTCATGCCCCTTATAACTGTTGGGACGAGGACTACGCTTGTCATTCCTGCTCTTCTGAATACCTCGAGTGTGAATGGTGCTTCCCAATGGTTCTTCCAGTTTGCCTTGGGAGTTACACCGTCGAAGCTCATGTAGACAGTGTTAACTCCTGCTTGTCTAAGGCTCTTCGCGTACTCTACAGCCTTGTTCTCGTCTTCAAAGAATAGCCTAGCAAACTTTATACCATTAGTGTTAAGCTGGACGTGCCTTACTCCTTCCTCCTTCAGCATCTTTACTATATCTACAAGGTCATCTCTCATCGTTGGTTCTCCGCCTGTTATCTGGATTGCCATGGTGACTCCCTGCTTCTTGAGCTGTCGTATCTGGAACCTTAGCATCTCTATAGATGGCTCGTATACGTATCCGGCTTTTTCAGCGTAGAAGAAACAGTAGAAGCATGATAGATCACATCTGTTTGTTACCACTAGGTTTGCTAGCGCAGTATGGTTCTCGTGCATTGCACACAGTCCGCAAGAGTATGGACATGGACCTCCTATTCCTACATAAGCGTGGACTTGTGGTACTCCTTTTCCAGTCTCCTCATAGAGCATCATTCTATGGTATATGTTTGAGTCTCCGTAGTAGAGTTCCTCTATTTCGCCGTGTTCTGGGCAAATCCTCCTCACGTATACCTTGCCGTCCCGCTCGACTATCCTGCCTGGAAGTAGTCTTTGACAGTAGGGACATAGTGTCGATATAACACGAAGATGCTTCTCTCCCTCCTTCAGTTTAGGTATAGGTCCACCTACCGGTATTCTTCTACCAGCTATCTCAATGAACACGTCTCCGTTCTCTCTTATGATCTTGCTAGGAGGTGGTAGTACCTTGTGTTCTTCTGCGATCTTTATTACTGGTATCTTTACTGACATAATTATCACCGGCTGTAGCCAGCTCTATTGTCATATTATAGTATCCCTTGGTTATAAAGAATAGTATTTAGATCATATTTAAGGCAGAATGGATAAATTGAGTATGGTGAATAAATATGGATGAACTTAAAGAAACCGCTGAGAAGCTAGCAGAGCTACTCAGGAAGAGAGGAGAACACATAGAGAGACTTGCCAAGGATCCCGTGCCCGAAGTAACACGCCACGACCTCGACGAAGCACTAGAGAAGAAAGCGAGCTTCCTGTTCTTCACAGCTGACTGGTGCGGACCCTGTATAAGTTTCCTGGAAACTTTTAGATCAATCGCTCTCGAATATTCTACGCCCGAAGTATTCTTTGGCAGAGTAGACGTAGATAGATCACCATCGATTCCTGAGAAATACAACATCGAGAAAATACCGAGTATCGCAGTATTCATAAACGGTAAGCTAGTGGACGTCATAATAGGTAGCATGAGTAAGGATGCCCTTAAGAGGAGAATTGAATCCTATCTGAAAAGATTAGAATAATATGAAGACTCGTGTTCTAGTCTAGCTCCAATATTTCTTTATCTTCTAGTACTGTTAGAGTCTCTAGATATCTCTCCCAGGTAATATTCTGACCATAAACACTCCTGAACCAAATATAGGATCTCGACAATGACTCCTCTCGTACCGCTACAAAAGATATCTCGCCGTAGACCATATTCGCATCGAGCTTTTGTTCTTCTATGAACCTTGCAAGCTCTATTGCTTCATCCAATGACTCCTCTGCAATGCTTAGAGGGCCTAGGACTAGCTTCCTGGATCCTTTAAACTTGATCTTCGCATCGGAGCTGAGCTTTAGATCTGTAGGAGGCCTTGTATATTGGGTTATACCGTATCTTAAGGGTATGTAGAACCCGGCCAGCTTATAGCCTAGCTCGTCTCCTTCTCTCAGCCTACTGCTCATTATATATCGGGCAATTATTTCGGCTCCAGGAGCGCTTCTTGGAACATAGCTGTGTGCCCTAGAGAGTATCGTCAACGATGCGAGTAATGCTGTCTCCCAGAGGTTCTCTGGATCTATTTTGTCGGCGTCGTCGGAGTCTGTGTGATAGTAGGGATCAGGCCATTGATTAATGATTATGCTTTCCTTCTGGTAAGCTAGGAATACGTCATGATCGCTCCCATACATATAGTATTTTATTCGAGGTTGTCCTCGAAGTACTGTCTGTGCCTCGATAAAGGTCTCGGCAAGGATGTTTGAGGGGGCTGATACAGGAGGATAGTATGCATGTGGCGGTTCTACGCCGTTTGACTGGGCGGCTCCAACCATGTCTAGGTTTAAGGCCTCTACCACATGGTTCCTCATCCATCCCTCCATACCTAGTATGGTCCCCGTATACTCTGGAACAAGCACTAGACGTATAGTTGCTGGAGGCTCATCTATAACGTCTTCCTCCACGGCATTTGCTATGGCTAGGAACGCTTCTATTGCACTGGAGGCTCCACTCGCATTATCATTCGCACCAGGCATAGGATGGCATAGATGCGCTATTAATGCTGGCCCAGGAGATCCTCTGTCTCCGATCCACGATACTAGCACGGGTAATTTTCCTGGACCACCAATATCGGAATCAAGTTTAAGCCTTACTTCCTTACCCTCTAGATCACTAGCAATACTCCACGGGATTGTAAAGGCTGGAATAGTGTATTTCGATGCCTCCCTGTCTGTGAGGAATAGCCCTATATATGGGAATGAGTCGTGGTGCCTTGATTCCATTGTCAGCAGTACAGCGCTGGCTCCATGCTCCGATGCTAGCCTGTAAGCAAGCCGGTGATGTTTCTCTATTAACAGTATTTTCTCCGAAACATTACTGTAACTGTCCGGATCAAGCGGATCCCTGATTTTTACAACAGGTCCCGTAACCCATCCATCGCTGGGAGGAGAGTGAGCAGCCACCATCGTTGGATGGGATTCAAGCCTGTATTCTTTAGAACCTATGATCATTCGTGCATCATGCACGTTCCAAGAGACTGGGAGAGGTAGCCATTCTGGGCCTTGGCGCCCTGTATACTTGAATAATTCTGTATTTATGTTCTCTGGTCCTTCCTCTAGAATATATTCTTCGATAGTCTCGGCAGCCTCCTCCAGCCCGGGAGAGCCCTGGATCCTATGGTATAACGTGATAAGTTTCAGTGTTCTATAGGCTCTACTTTTACTTACATAGGGTTTTATCTTCTCTAGGAATCTCCAGGGGGATACTTTAATGTCTGTAGTCATTTTCCTTTCATCTCCTAGTCTCGTATTCTTTGTTGCGCTGCCAGTTGTCTGGGAGCCTATTGTGTTAATTGCCTCCTGGGTATTATACATGTTATAGGGATATGGTTGCCGGATAGAATCGGTAATGCAGGGTTGCTGGCGAGTTATTTGACTCGAGGCGCGTTAATTGAGCCACTGGTTGATCCAAAGCCGGGGGCCGTTACTAGAAGAAAAGGACACGGTGATATGGATATCTATATGTTTATGGTTGCCTCTTCTTGTCTTTATCCTTCCCTTGTCTCGATAGCCAGTGATGGATGTAGGGATGGAGTTCTAGGTAAGGGTTTCAAGCTTTATACCGCGTGTGTCGAGGAGAGTATAGGTTCTCGGAATGTCAATACTGGAACAGCACTTCTCCTTCTCGTGTTGATGAAGGGTGCTTTGGTCTCAAGAAGGGTCGAGGACGCAGTATCATCTGCTAGGTATTTCGTAGAGGCTTGTAGCGGGAGTGTAGATGGTTACTATTATTATAAGATGCTTAGACTTGGCGGAAGGTCTTATATGGGGCGCTATTATGGGCCTCTTCCGGATATAAGAGAATTTAAGAATACTCCGTCCCTATATAGGATACTCTCGTTGACCTCCTGGGATCTTGTTCACAGGGAGATCCTAGAAAGCTACAGGGTATCAATGAATATTGTGGAAAAACTCAATGCTGCGGGTGTTTCGGAAGACTCGCTTCTGAGAATTCTCCTTGATATATTGGCAGAGTATGGAGATACCTTGATAGCGAGGAAGTTTGGTTGGAGAGCCTATTATAGGGCGATGGCTGAAGCTAGGCAGGCGTTGGCCCTGTCAAAGTCGATAGGTGTTCGAGAGGCCTTGTTGTGGCTGGACTCCCTGTGGCGTCCTAGGAAGTGGAGTCCTGGAGCTGTTCTCGATTTATTGGCATCTGGAATCTCGTTATATTATCTAGGGAAATACTATGAGCTTAATGAACAGTACTAGTCGAGAGGACTTAGCCCTGTTCTAAGTATTCGTTTATAGTATTCGGGCGTTTTTTTGTGCTTTAGTATTTTTACCTTTATATAGCTCTCGCTCGCTTGATCAATTGAGACAATCGTTATCGGTACACCTAGTAGCGTTATGTGGGAGACAAAGTCTTCAAAGTCCCGCATGTTGTAAAAGGTTAACATGAATTCTTCGGCTATAGGCATTCCTCTGAGGAAACGTTTTACGCTCTCAACGGCTGTTACTAGTATTGCTTCTCCCAGCCTCTGTGCTTCTTTAGCGAGTTTCTCCTCGTCCCAGTCATCTTCGATCGCCTTGAACATTTGTCTTAGTACCCTTGGATAAATGAAACTATGTCCTTCGTCGAAGGGATACTTCATTCCCTCCTGAATATCCTTTGTGTTAATATAGCTAGTCGTATACTTGAGCGGATCTACCCTATAATATGGATCTTTCATAACTACCCCTTCTCGGCCTACTTCTTCTAGATTTGATACGACTTCCAAGATTCCCTGCCAGTCGTCTTTATGGTATTTGCCGAGCAATGGAACGTTTCTGAGCCCATATTCTTCGACCAGCCTTCTTCTATCTTCTACGCTTAATGGATCTAGTCCCTTCCGGAAAATGTCGAATACAAAGAATCCCCATTCAGGTGCTTCTGGATAGTAATATCTGGTATATGGATTCTCTAGGCCTACTACTTCTCCCGCTACTACTGCTTCTTCACCGATAGCATCTATTAGGTTCTCTAGGCTCTTGCCGTGTTCGTGGCGCATTCTAGCCGTTGTATAAGGACATATGTATCCTCCCCGAGTAACAGCGTATATCCCGTCTTTGAACTTTATGACTCTGACATTGTGCCCGTCCATTTTTTCCTCTACTATTACCCAGTCGACGAAGTGTTGTGGTACCGCTTTCGACAGTAAGAGTACCCGTTTTATATGCGGGTATCCTTCGACAACCCGGTATTCTCCTGTTTTTTCGTCTATGAGTATCGCTGTCCCTTCATAGTGGTTTCCTAGATCTCGACGCAGTGCTATGTATCTTATGTTCTTGTATCTTAGTGTTCTTGTTGATTTAGATTCGAGTAGCTTAGTTGCTCTCTCATAGTTTATCCCGAGGGATTCAGCTAGTATTTCTGCTAGGTCTATGCTGGGAGAATTGTTATGCGCCTTATACAAGTCTGTGCCCCGTTTCATGATATAAGACTAAATGAAGGTAAAAAGAAGGTGGTTTTAGGTTCTGGGAATATTATTATTTGATTACTTCTTACAGCGCTCCTCTAGAGGAGCGTATTTTAGGCCTACTGGGCCTACGTACTTCTCGCTTGGTCTTATTATCCTGTTGTTGAGCACTTGCTCTATGTAGTGAGAGGTCCATCCTACTATTCTGCCCATTGCGAATATTGGCGTGAACATTGGTATTGGTATCTTTAGCTGGTAGTAGAGGATTGCTGTGTATAGGTCTATGTTTGCTGGTAGGTTCTTTTCTCTCTTCATTACTTCTTCTGCCTTGTGAAGTACCTTTAGCCAGTATTCTCCTTCCGGTAGCTGCTTGATGAATTTAGCTGCCACGTCTGTTCTTGGGTCGTGTACCTTGTAGACCCTGTGACCGAAGCCCATGATTTTCTCTTTTCTGCTTAGCTTGTCGAGGATATATTCCTCTATGTATTCTTCTAGCGGCTTACCCGCCTTCTCTGCTTTCTCCTTTGCGTCTAAGAGCATTACTAGGGCTTTCTCGTTTGCTCCTCCATGTAGTGGTCCTTTTAGAGCTCCGATACCACCTGCTATGGCGCTATACATGTCGCTCAGTGTGCTGGCTATGACTCTTACTGTGAATGTCGATGCGTTGAATCCATGGTCCATGTATAGGACTAGGGTTGATTCGAATGCTCTTGCCTCGAGGTCGCTTGGTGTCTTGCCTAGTATCATTCTTAGTACGTCTTTTGCATGGTCTAGGCTTGGGTCTGGTCTAATGATTGTTCCGTTGTGTGCTAGGTGCCATCCAGCCGTGAATATTACTGGGAGCTGTGCGATTAGCTTTAGTGCGTGGTCGTATAGGAAGTCCTCGTCGAACTTCCAGTCGTAGGGAGCATTATATTGTCCTAGCAGTGTCACTCCATAGCTTCCATAATACATTGGATGTGCGAGTCTTGCGTGTTTTAATGCATCGAATACTTTCTCGGGTACCTGTCCTCTATAGGTGTCTATTTTCTTCTTGATCTCTTTGAGTTCGTCCTCGCATGGAAGTGTTCCTTTTAGTATTAGGTGGGCTGCCTCATAGAAACTTGCATGCTCTCCTATGTCGTCAATTGTGTAGCCCCTGTAGATTGTTGCTGTTCCCTGGGGGTCTACTCCGCTTATTTTGGTTACGTCTGGGACAACGCCTGCGAGGCCCTTAGGAGCAATGATGAGTCCGTTTTCTATCTTGCACTCAGGCTGTTTTGACATCTTTCCTCCCTCAGGAGATTCTTCGTGTATATTTATGGAATGCATGTAGGATAAGCATTTTCATATATAGAAATATTATATAGTCACTCTAAGCTACCTTTTAAACTCACAAATATAGTAGTAACCCAATAGGATCTCGGAAATGCGTT